>DASYWB010000019.1:0-5876 GCA_035936495.1 Thermomicrobiales bacterium | reverse complement strand
GCTCATGCTCGCCTTCCCTCCGCTCGACAGCGGCCGCACCTGAGGAACCGGTGCACGATTCGCCCCGTCCTTGGGAATGGCTACGCCAGACATCCGGCCGTGGCCCACGGAGCCCTATGGTATAAGCTCATCGCGGCGACCGCCGAGGGAGGGGCGGGAGCAATGAACCTGACCACGCGACACCGCATCGCCAGCTTTGGCATGTCTCACGGAGGCCTCTATCAGCGTGACTTTACCGCCGGAGAATCGACCGGGACAACCGGCCGACTATGAGGCCGGGATTGACAATGCCGGTCGGTCGTCGCTCATCTACTGCGGCTTCTGTGGCGCTCTCAATCCCGCGTCCAACCACTACTGCGCCGCCTGCGGCTCAACGCTAGTCGATGCCTTCCATGCTAGTGAAGGACTACGCGTCTTTGAGCGACCCGATTCCGCCTCACGCCTGATCGAGATCGTGGCGTCCGGTACGGAGCTGGAGATCGTCGAAGATGCGGATGCTCCCGAGGACTTCGTCCGCATCCGCCTGCCTCACGGCCGGCTCGGATACATCCGGCTTCAGGAAGTCGAGACGCTGGCGGGAACAGGGGCGATTCTCTCCGACCGGAATCAGCCGAACATCAACACCAATGCGCGCGGCTGTGTCACCCCTTCCGCCGCGGCCGGCGCGCTCGCCCTGCTCTTGGTCACCGGGACCCTCGGGATGTTCCTGATTCTTCGCTCCGACTCCCCGGACGCCGGCATCCTCGCGGGCATCTTCTGCCTGGCCGTCGCCCCCTTCCTGCTCCTCACCATCGGCCTCTACCTCTACGCCCGCAACCGTGAGGAGCGGCTGGAGGAGCCGGAGTAGTCGGAAGTCGCGGAGAGTGTAGATCACCCGGCAGCATGAACTTTCGTCTCCTGTCTTCCGACTCCCGACTGCGTCCTTTCGTCTCCTGTCTTTCGTCTTCCGACTAACGAGGCATCCAACCGCGCTCCGCGCCAATCGTGGTTGGCCGGCCATGGCCAGGGTAAACCGTCACCGCGTCGGGCAATGCCGCAAGCCTCGCCAGACTCCGGTCCATCGTTGCCTGGTCGGAACCGGGGATGTCGGTCCGCCCGTGTCCGCCGGGGAAGAGGACGTCCCCGCCGAGCACGATCCCTTCGCTGGGTGCGTACAACACGATATGTCCCGGATCATGGCCGGGCAGGTGCATGACGCGGAACCGGAGCGCACCAACGCTCAGCTCGTCTCCCTCGTCGAGACGTTCCCACGGTTCCACGGGCTCAACGGGGACTGGCAGGTCCGGCGCGGGACGCGTGAGCCGCTCCACGACCAGCGGATGCACCGCGACCGGAACATCCAACGCGTCCGCGAGCTCACGAAGCCCCGCGATATGGTCCCAATGGCCGTGCGTGATGATAATCCGCCGAACCTTGGACCCCAGCTCCTTGATCGCCGGTAGAAGCAGCGTGGATACGTCCGGAGGGGCATCGACGACGATCGCTTCGCTGGACACCGGGTCGATGACCAGGTACGCATTGGTCTCAAGCGGCCCCGCGGGGAATGTCTCGATCCTCATAGCCACCTTTCGCTCCTTCTCTGCGCCGAGCTCGGCCCACATCGCCATAACACCGCACCGAACTGGGAGAAATCGTCATTCGTTCAGCCTAGACCGGGCTTGCGGACTTTCCGGCACCGATATTGCAGTGCTCCAGATGTCGCGTGCGTGTGGCCACGTCCAGCAGAGGATGGAGCCGGCATTTGGGACGTCAGGTGATGGACCGACCGGAGGTCAACGCGAGAGAGCGCATGGTGCTCGTCGTTGATGATGAACGCTATATCGTCGATCTCCTTACTGACCTGCTTGAGGAAGAGGGATATCGCGTCAAGCGCGCCTACGACGGCATTGCCGCGCTCGAGGCCATCGACCGCCAAATCCCGGATCTCGTTCTGGCTGACGTGATGATGCCACGTCTCGATGGGCTAGCCCTGGTTGGGAGTCTTCGTGAGCGAGGGCTGACGATACCGATTATCCTCATGAGCGCCGCCGTCACACCACGGTACTCGGACGTGACCTTTGTCCCCAAACCCTTTGATATCGACCATGTGCTCCACGTCATTGCTCGCGCCTTGCGGAGACCATAACGGGCACTCCCACTCCTCCAGAGACCATCACGTGAGATGGGGCCTGCCTCTACCCCGCCTTCGCGTCCATCAACTGCTCCCGCGGGGCGGCTTCACCGCTGGCTGCGTCCTCGGTGCCTCCGTCTCCCGCGCCGTCGGCCTTAGGCGCCTCCGGCACCGCGGCCAGCGGATCGATGCCACAGGCCCAGGCTCTCGTCGCCCCAACCGGTGTTTCAACCGCGATGCCTAGCTGCCCCAACAGCGCCGCGCACCAAGCCGCTTTCCACGGCCTCGGGTCCACGGGTTTGCCCGGCGCATGTGAATCAGACCCGCAGGAGATTAGCACGCCGCGATCGGCCGCGAGTCCCCGGTAGAGCGCCGTCTGCTCGTCCGTGTAGGAGCGGTAGTGCGCTTCCAACCCATCGAGTGGGACCTCGGCCAGCATCTTGTCGAGATCGGCGGCGGTCATCACCCCGACCGAGTCACTCCGGCCAGGATGCGCCATGATGCAGATGCCTCCAGCCCGGTGCGCCGTATCGACAACTCGCTCGAGCGGTTGATCCGCGCTGAATCCCCCACCGAGCGTGACCGTCAGCTCCGCCGCTTCCTTCAGGTCCTTGGCATGCCCATCCTTGATGGCCGCCGAGAGCACATGGAAGGGCCAGACCGGCCGGTCCCCATGCATCTCAGGCAACGAGGGCAAGGGACGACCGGACTCCTCGAAACGTCGACGCGCGTCTGCGGCGAGTCGCTGTAACTCGGTGTCCAACTCGGCAAGCATCATCTGGAACGGTTCAACCGCCGCGTCGTCCCGGTCCGGTGCGATGCCATAGACGAGGACATGCCACTGCCGGTCGGACCACCGGCTCGTCACCTCGACACCCGGCACTACCCGGACCCCCCGCTCCTGTCCGAGGCGGGTGGCCTCCAACACGGACCGCTGCGTATCGTGATCGCAGACGGCGACCACGCGAAAGTCCTTCTCCGCCAGGTAGTCGATCAATCCAGCGGGAGTCCAAGCCCCATCACTGGCATGGGTATGAAGATGCAAATCAACCGCATCATCCGGCCCGAGCCGGAGCGGTTGATCGGTGGCGGAAACGTCCAAAGTCGCGGCTCTCCTCTGGTCCAAAACCAATCTCGGCACGATCTACAAGTCTACCCGAGCCGCCCTCTCGCCGGAGCGCCCTGCCAGCACGGGATCACCAACACGCCCACGCGCGTCATATTCGCTTGGTCACCCGCTGCCTGCCCTCCACAGCCGGTTCAGGCGCGGGCGGCGCACCCCGCGCGGCTGGCTCTGCCGGACTCGCCCCCTATCCTGGCCCCTGCCC
This sequence comes from Thermomicrobiales bacterium, assembly GCA_035936495.1. Taxonomy (GTDB): domain Bacteria; phylum Chloroflexota; class Chloroflexia; order Thermomicrobiales; family UBA6265; genus DASYWB01. Next base: position 2,438 of record DASYWB010000019.1, on the reverse strand, counting down.
CTGCCCCCGCCCGCGGCCCCGAGAGGGACCGACGAGGGGGACGATGCCCAAGCTCACGTCTCTACCCTTGGCTCCCCTGTCCGCTCCCGAACCGGTCGCCGGGAGGGGTTGTCGCGAGCAGACGCGGCTCTTCCAACCGCTGATGTCTAACCGAAGTTGGTATCCCTCATGCCGTCGAGCATGGCGTGGTCGGCGCCCGCATGATCGTCAATGATCAGGCTGTTCTAGAATGGGAAGGAGGTATCGCGATCGCATGGGCATTGCGGCATAAGGAGAGAAGGATTTATGGGTTTGGCGACGATGGTAGATGGGCGGGGGCATTTCGACCTGTCCGCGGTCGATCCGCGAGCCGACGGCGGCATTCAGCGCGATGAAGCGGACGAAGGCTTACGACGGCTGTCGACAGAGCTACGCGAGTTGCAGGAACTGATGTTCGCCGCCAAGACGCATGCGATCTTGGTGATCCTGCAAGGGATGGACGCCGCCGGCAAGGATGTCACCATCCGCAACGTCTTCTCGGCTGCCAACCCGCAGGCCTGCAAGGTGCAGGCATTCTCGGAACCCAGCAAGGAGGAGCAGGCGCACCACTTCCTCTGGCGTGCCGACCAGGCGACACCGCCCCTCGGCGAACTGATGATCTTCGACCGGTCCTTTTATGAGCAGCTTGTCCTTGGCCAGGTGAACGACGACGTATCGGAGCAAGATTTGCGACGGAGATTTGCGCACACCTGCCACTTCGAGCAAATCCTGGCCGACCACGGCACAATCCTCTTCAAAGTCTTCCTGCATGTCAGCAAGGATGAGCAGTGGCAGCGGCTCGAAGCGCGCCAGGACAACCCCGAGACGGCCTGGAAGATTTCACCCCGCGACTGGCAGGCACGGCAGAAGTGGGACGCGTATATGGCTGCCTATGAGACGACCATCCAGGCAACCGCGGTCGAGCCGGCGCCCTGGTATGTCGTGCCGTCCGATCATCAGTGGTTCCATAACCTTGCTGTCGCCGAGGCGATCGTCCAGCGCCTGCGTCCCTACCGCGCCGCGTGGACCGAAGCCCGGAACCGAAAGGGCGCCGAGAAAGCCGCCGAAGCCAAAGCGGCTCAAGCAGAGAGTGGCGGCGAGACCTCATCGTGACCGGAGTACACTCCATTCGTCATCGCTGAGATTTCGGCGGACCCAGGATCTCTTGCAGCAACAGCGCCTGCCGCAGGCCCTCACGAGAGTGCAACATGGCCCGGATCGTGGTACGGCTCGTTGAGGCAGCGACAGCGGTTCGGGCAGGCGCCGGCGTTTGGCCGGGGCGATCCCTTCGCGTTACGCGCTCGCCCACCTCTATATCCGCTTCCGAGCTAATCTCCGGCATCACGTCTCCACGGATGCTGATCACTTGCCGGATCATGACCGCGCCTCCCCTTGGGCTAGGGACAACCGCATGTCAGTGTCGGACTGGATGTTCTCCATCCGGTAGTGGTCCATGACGCCAAGCCGGCCGGTGCGGAACGCCTCGGCGAGCGCCAGCGGCACCTGAGCCTCGGCTTCGACGACGCGAGCGCGCATCTCCTGTTCATCGGCGACGGCCATCGCCCGCCGCTCCTCGGCCTTCGCCTGCGCGATCTTCTTGTCGGCTTCCGCCTGGTCGGTCTGGAGCTCCGCCCCGATGTTCCGGCCAATGTCGACGTCGGCGATGTCGATCGAGAGGATCTCGAACGCGGTACCCGCGTCCAGCCCCCGCTCCAGGACGTAGCGAGAGATCTGGTCCGGGTTCTCTAACACGGTCTTGTGCGAGTTCGCCGAGCCGATGGAGGAGACCGTGCCCTCGCCGACCCGGGCGATGATCGTCTCCTCGCCCGCGCCACCGACCAGCCGCTCGATGTTGGCCCGCACCGTCACCCGCGCGACGGCGACCACCTGGATCCCGTCCTTCGCGACCGCCGTCACCCGCGGCGTCTGGATCACCTTAGGATTGACGCTGACCTGGACGGCTTCCAACACGTCACGACCAGCGAGGTCAATCGCCGTCGCGCGCTTCCAGGGCAGCTCGATGTTGGCGCGGTCGGCTGAGATCAGGGCTTGAACGACCCGCCCGACATTCCCACCGGCCAGGTAGTGCGCTTCCATTTGGGCGACGTCGAGGGGCAAGCCCGCCTTGGTGGCGCTGATGTAGGGCCGGACGATGTCGCCGGGGTTCACCTTGCGTAGTCGCATGCCGATCAACGTGCCGAGGCTGACCCGGGCACCGGAGAAGATGGCCGTAATCCAGAGGCCAATCGGCACGAAGTAGAGCAGGAAGATGAGAACGATGGCGATGACGCCAATGACGATAAGCAGAGGAATGAGAGTCGTCTCCATGATGTCAGTTGTCCTTTACGAGCGGCGCGTTCGCCACACGGCAGTAATCAATTGTCCCGATTCAAGGCGCGTATCGCCACGGCAATGATGAT
>DASYWB010000018.1:0-2263 GCA_035936495.1 Thermomicrobiales bacterium | reverse complement strand
GATCAGTGGGGGCGGTCTCGCAAGCGGTGAGAATCAGGAGGGCGAGCGTGATGCCGCCCAAGATCCTGGACCGCCGTCCTGATCTGAGGTAGCACCGGAGCGTATGGAGCGAGAGCCTCATCCAGGCAGTCTACCCGGCGGCGTGGCCATAGCGCGCTGGACAAGAAGTGAGTCCGGGTCTGCGAACGAGCCGGGGCAGGTAGGCTTCGCGCTGTACGGTGATTCGCACGGGTGATAGGCGCATGGGACGTATCTTGCGTTTCATCCTCACGGCGACAAGCGACCGGATTCGGGAAGAAGGGGCGAGATGACGGGACTAGACAACATGGGCGCGGCAGAACGACCGCGGGTGGTCATCATCGGAGCCGGCTTTGCCGGACTCAACGCGGCCAAGGCACTCAACGGCGCGCCGGTCTGGATCACGATCATTGACCGCCGGAACCACCATCTCTTCCAGCCGCTGCTGTACCAAGTGGCGACGGCGGTCCTATCCCCGGCCGACATCGCGTCGCCGATTCGCCGGGTCTTCCGCGAGCAAGAGAACGTCGAGGTTCTCCTCGGCGAGGCCACGGCCATCGATACCGAGCGGCGCGAAGTCGTCCTGGAGGGCGACCGCATCGCCTATGATTCCCTAATCGTCGCTACCGGAGCCAGCCATGCCTACTTCGGGCACGATGAGTGGGCTGACTTCGCGCCCGGGCTCAAGAGCCTCGAAGACGCCCTGGACATCCGGCGCCGCATCCTGATCGCGTTCGAGGCTGCCGAGCGGAGCAAGGACCCCGCCGAGCGCGAGGCGCTGATGACCTTCGTCATCGTCGGCGCCGGACCGACGGGAGTCGAGCTGGCCGGCGCGGTCGCCGAGATGGCGCACCGCACCCTGGCCAACGAGTTCGACCACATTGACCCAAGCACCTCGCGGATCTACCTCCTCGAAGGCGCCGATCGCGTCCTCCCACCGTTTGCCCCGAGGCTGAGCCAGAACGCCAGGCAAGAGCTTGAACGGCTGGCGGTGACGGTGCGCACAGGGACGCTCGCGACCGGCATTGACGCCGAGGGCGTCAGCATCGGCGAGGAACGGATTCCGGCGCGGACGGTGCTCTGGGCCGCGGGCGTCCGGGCCTCACCGCTCGCGGCCTCCCTGGGCGTGCCCCTAGACCGCTCCGGGCGCGTCATCGTCGAGCCCGACCTCTCGATTCCGGGTCATCCGGAGGTCTTCGTCACGGGCGATCTCGCGGCGGTCACGGGCAAGACCGGCAAGCCGGTTCCGGGGATCGCACCGGCGGCGATCCAGCAAGGCAGGACGGCCGCTGCCAACGTCGTCCGCCGGATCAACGGGGAGGAGACGCTGCCCTTCTCCTACAGGGACCAGGGCAACATGGCCGTCATTGCCCGCAACGAGGCGGTGGCCGAGATCAAGGGCCTCAAATTGACGGGGTTCATCGCCTGGTTGGTCTGGGCGCTCGTCCACATCGCTAACCTCATCGGGTTTCGCAATCGCATTCAGGTCATGACCCAGTGGGTCTGGGCCTACCTCACCCACCAGCGCGGCGCCCGGCTGATTACCGAAGACCCAACCCCGCGGCGAATGGATTGAGAGCAGCGCCTGGACGCCCGAATCCCTGACAGCGTGCCTGCGAAGGACACTGTTAACGCCCACGCCAATCGTGGTATTGGCAGGTCTAGCGAGGAGGAAGCACCCATGGCAACGCGCACGCCGCCGATGAAGTCGAGTGAAGAATCGACCAAGGCGCAGCTGGCCTTGGCCAAGAAGCAAGGCGACGCCTATGGCGAAGCGCTCCAGGCGATGGATGAGGAGTCCGGCGCGACGAAGCAGCGGGCCGGCGACTACGAGATTGCCGTCGTCATCGAGAAGGCCGAGGGGATGTGGATGCCCAAGGACGGTGATCTCGTCTGGCAAGAGCCAACCGTCGAAAACGCCCACGTCGAAGTCGCGGTCCGCGATGCCGCCGACGGCCGCTTCATCCCCGGCCTCAGCGTCATCGTCACGCTCCATGCCCCGGACGGCTCAGAGGTCGGAACCCACGAGCAACCCTTCATCTGGCACCCATGGATCTACCACTATGGCCGCAACTGGAGCGTGCCGGGAGAAGGCGACTACAAAGTCCACGTCCACGTTGCCCCACCAACGTATATGCGCCACGACCACGAGAACGGCCGTCGCTACGTCAAACCGGTCGACGCCGACTTCACCATCAGCGTCAAGCCCGACCAGAAGCTCGTCGAGCAGGAGGGCTAAGCCGCG
>DASYWB010000017.1:0-23029 GCA_035936495.1 Thermomicrobiales bacterium | reverse complement strand
AGCACGGGCGGTAACCACCCCGGCCTCGGGGCGACCCGCCGTGGCGTTTCGGGCAAGGGCGGCGAGGCGAGCCATTCCTGCGAGAATGGCGACGGGCCGATCCGCCGGCCACCACGCCGGCCTACCCGGAACATGGCAGGTACTCACGTTGGCCCTCAACGCGTCCGCCGGGGGCCATGTACGCCGCCAGACATCGCCGGCTTACCGAGCAGCAATGGAAAAGGTGAGCCACGCTGCGCGCGGCTAGGGAGGGGCTTGCCATGCGTGAAGCATGCCAGAAGCCACCCCCTATCGCAACTTTCCCTAATAATGCGCGTAGACCGGCGTTCCAATATCCGCCCAATCCCAGCGGCATCGCGCGTCGTCGAGTAGCAGGTTGAGGCAGCCACGGCTACCGGACCGGCCGATGGTCTCCGGGATCCACCACCAAGCGAAGTGCATGGCATGCCTGTAGTCCGCGAAGTATTGGGTGAAGAGAACATCTTCCAAGCAGAAGAAGTGCCGGATGAGCTTGACATCGATCCAGCGGCCGACGGCGGGCGCGTGTGAGGCTCCGAACGCCCGTCATTCAAGGTACACATGGCGGTGTTGGGCGGGAGTCGTTGCCAAACCGCATGGCCGGAGGTCTCCGCCACTAAGACACCCGTGGGAAAGCCCGAAAGGCGAACGGGATCCGATCACCTGAGCGGGTGATCGTCGATATTTGACTTTATCGCCGTGGGAGTCCACTGTATCGTTTCGCCAAGGCCCGCTCCCACTCCACCCGGAGGGTATCCGTGACAAGGAACCCAAGTGCAACGTCGATTATTCACGCCGATGCGCCCATCATGCTCAGTCCGAGCGGACTGCCCACGCGTTGTGTTGTCTCGCCCACGACGGGCGCGAGACAGCTCTTCGTGGCGGAGCAGGCTCTGGAACCCGGTCAAGCCGTCCCGCTCCATACGCATCCGGTCGAGGAAGTGCTGACCTTTCTCGGCGGCTCCGGCGAGGCGACGTGCGGCGAGGATCTGCATGAGGTGAGAGAAGGTGTCAGCGTATTCATTCCACCGGGAGTCGCCCATGGGTTCCGCAACACCGGTGAGATGCCACTGCGCGTGCTGGTGATCTTCCCGGGAGACTCGTTCGCGGAGACAATCGGGGCTGGCAGCGCGGAGCATGGTCGCGAGGGGTCGAGGAGGATGCGATCCCGGGCCGATGATGAGGAGTTGACGAGCGTGGGCTGATCCGGTATCCGGCTGAAGGGCTTGAGAAGGAGCCAAGGCGGCCGGATCACCAGCGATCAGCCGGAGCTGGTACGAGGGTGAGGCGCAATGACAGGAAGGACATCCATGCCGGAGGCACTGGCGGAAACAACGCGCGGTGGACGGGTCGAGAGCATCCATCATGGCATCGTCGCGGTCGCGGACACCGATGGGCGGCTGGTCGCTTCGGCGGGTGATCCCGACCATGTCGTGTTCTATCGGTCGTCGGCGAAACCGTTTCAGGCGGTGCCGCTGGTCGAAAGCGGCGCCGCTAACGCCTTCGGGCTCACGCCAGCGGAGCTCGCCTTGTGCTGCGCCTCGCATGTGGCCTCGGAACGGCACCAGGCGGCGGTCGCCGCGATGCTCGATAAGATTGGGCTGGACGACACGGCCCTGAGGTGCGGCGCGCCGCTGCCCTCCGATAGACTGGCCGCGGCGCGCGTGCTGACCGGCGAGACGCCGAAGAGCCAGCTCCAATGCGACTGCTCCGGCAAGCACACGGGAATGCTCGCGACGTGCCTCCACCTTGGGGAGCCGCTCGACGATTATCACGATCCGAACCATCCGGTACAGCAGCGGATCTTGACGGTCGTGAGCGAAGTGCTGCGAGCTCCCAAGGACGAGATTCCGCTCGGCATTGACGGGTGCAGCTTACCCACCTTTGGAGGATCGCTACGGTCGTTTGCGATCTCCTACGCCGCATTGGCCGCGCCAGAGCGGGTACCCGCCGGGGCGGGAAAGGAGCACGCGGCAGCGCTGGACCGTCTCCGCGAGGCGATGATCGCGCACCCGGAGAACGTCTCCGGTGAGGGACGGGATTCGACCGACCTCATGGCCGTGGCCGAGGGCCGGATCGTGGCCAAGGGCGGGGCGGAGGGGTTGTTCTGCTTTGGGCTCCCGGGCCATGGCCTAGGCGTCGCGATCCGCGTGCTCGATGGGTCGTTCCGGGCGCACGCGCCGGTCGTCGCGTCCATTCTGGAACAGCTCGATCTGGTGCCATCGAGCGTGATCGAGGAGTTCCGTCGCCGCCACCCGGCCCCGATTCGGAACCACAACGGCATTCAGGTCGGGGAGTTGCGGAGCACGGTACGGCTCTAGACGGCAAGACGGCAAGACGGCAAGACGGCAAGGAGAGAATAGCGCAGGCTCAGCGGATAGTTGGAACAAACACGCAGAAACGCCCTTCTCACGTGGCTGAGAAGGGCGTTTCCCTGCTGGCCTTCCTCTACCATCTTTCGTCTACCGACTACCGACTTCTGACTCCCGTCCTCAGTCACCCCGGCGCATGCCCGAGACCAGCATGACGTAGTAGAGCAGCGTCAGCAGCGAGGCGGCGAAACCGGCGATGTAGGTCCAGGCGGCGGCGTCGAGAACCTTGGCGACGCCCTTCCCCTCGTCTCGGCCCGATACGCCGCCGTCAACCAAACCGACCTGGACGAGGGCTTCTTTCGCGCGTCGCGAAGCGTCGAACTCGACCGGCAAGGTAATCAGCGCGAAGACCGTGCTGAGGGCGAAGAGGCCGACACCGAGCCAGGCAAGCTCGGCGATCCCGATCAGGAACCCAGCAATGAGGACAATGTACCCGAGGTTCGAGCCAATGTTGACCACGGGGACGATCGCCGTCCGGGCTTGCAATGGCGCATACGACTTGGCATGCTGGATCGCGTGACCCGCCTCATGCGCCGCGATGCCTATGGCCGCGATCGAGGGTACATCATAGACGCCCTTCGAGAGACGGAGGATACGCTTGCGTGGATCATAATGATCAGTCAACTCACCGGGAATCGCTTCTACCGGCACGTCGTAAAGGCCCGCGTTATCAAGGACCCGGCGCGCGGCTTGAGCGCCCGTAACCCCGCGCTCGTTGCGCACCTTGCTGAACTTGGCGTAGTTTGTCTTGACCTTATTCTGCGCCCACAGCATGAAGAGCACGCCGGGGATCATGAAGACGAAATAGAGAGGGTCGAAGAACATCGTTTTCCCGTCCTTTTTCTGCTCGGCAGCCCGCGCCATCAATCCAACCACCATGGTCGGACAGGCGGACCGTCCAGCGGCGTGGCAACGCTTCGCCGCCCGCTGCATCCATTTTACGATATGGTGGTTCCGGACGGTAGGCCTAGACGCATATCAAGACCGCATTTGCACACGCTACAAGCCCCGGCAACGATCACTGTAGCATTGACCATCAACACGATGACCGGTCGTTAGCCGCCACCTGGGAACGGAGTCTGCATGGTCCTCACATCGTCCGCTTGGCTCCGCGATGTCTCGTTGACGACGGACGCCCTCATCTGGAGGTCAATCGAAGAAGCTGTCTCTGCCTTGAGTGGGCCCGATCCGCTGCTCTCAGAGATGGTTCGCTATCACCTAGGCCTCAATGACGGCCGCACGGGGACATCACGGGAGAGCGCGCCCGCGGCGCGGGGCAAGCGGCTCCGCCCGACGCTGGCGATTCTCTGTTGCCAAGCTGCCGGTGGCGTGGCCGAACGGGCCGCTCCGCTGGCCGCGGCAATTGAGCTCCTTCATAACTTCACGTTGATCCACGACGACATTCAAGACGAGAGCACTCACCGCCGCCACCGGCCGACGGTCTGGCACCGCTGGGGTAGCGCGCAAGCGATCAACGCGGGGGACGCGCTCTTCGCGGCGGCTCACCTGCCACTGCTCCGCCTGCCGGAGGCGGGGGCGCCGGCCAGCCTCACCCTACGCCTTATCGAGGCGTTCGACCGAATGACCGTCGAGATCGTGCAAGGGCAGGTGCTCGACCTCAGCTTTGAAGGCAGAGCCAACGTGAGCGCGGACGACTACGTGCGCATGATCGCTGGCAAGACGGCCGCGATCGTGCGGTTCGCGGCTTGGGCTGGAGCGCTGGTTGGAGAAGCGAGCGACATGTCTGCCGAGCGGTTCGGCGCGTTCGGGCACGCGTTAGGCATGGGCTACCAGATCCGCGACGACCTGCTCGGCATCTGGGGATCCCCCGCCACGACCGGGAAGACGGAGGCCGACGACATCCGCCGCCGCAAGCAGAGCCTACCGATCCTGCTCTTGCGCGAAGGCGCGGACGATCAGGTGCGGGCCGAGCTGGACGCGCTCTATCGCGAGGCGGAGATTGACGAAGCGGGCGTCAGCCGTGTCCTTTCCCTGCTGGCCGCCGCCGGTGTTCGCGGGCGCGTCGAGTCGCGCGTCCGGTCATTACATGACTCCGCGGAAGAAGCACTCATCGCCGCGGCTTGCGTCGGGCCGGACGCCGCGAGGGATGCGCTCTTCGGGCTGACGGCCACGCTGGCAAGCCGCGACGGTTGAACCGCGGCGCTCATGCTATCCTCTAGCATCATTGAGGTCGCCCGCGAATCTAGGAGTTCCCTCCTGATGCTTCTCGACCATGGCGCAGCGCTTGACACCACCATTGTCGACCGCCTGTGGCACACCAGCCTGCTTAGCGAGGGCCATTTCGCCTATCCCTCGGGTCGTCACAGTCGCCTCCACGTTGACCGCGACCGGCTCCTCGCCGATCCGGCCATCGCGAGCCGGATGGGGTATGTCCTCGCCAAGCGCTTCTTCACCGATCACCTCGACACCGTGGCCGCGCCTTCTATCTGGGGCGCGGGTCTCGCGCAGTGGGTCGCGTATTTCCTCGATCCCAAGGCCAAGGTCGTTTACGCGACCCCCAGCGACGGCGGCCTCACGATCGCCGCGGATCTGGAAGCGTTGATCCGGGACCAGCGCGTCTTGCTGGTAGACAACCTCATCGTCACGGGCGACACCATCACCGGTTTCAATGGGGTTGTCGAAGCCCTCGGCGGCGAGATTATCGGAATCGGCACGATCTGGAACGTGGGCGAAGCCGAGGTCGCGGGTCACCCGGTCTTCGGGCTCCTCAACACCCTAGACGGCGCCTACCTTTCGGACCAGTGCCCGGTCTGCCGAGAGGGGACGAAGCCGGTCGTCGAGGTTCCATACTAGCGCGCTCAGGTCGCCCGTTTCCCGCGGCATGGTCCCTGCATTGTCGGTCCCGGCTCACCTCACCGCGCGAGAAGCGCGATGAGTAATATAGCGTCGATTCTATCGTACCGGTCTCCGCGGGCACTCCGAACAGAGCACTCCCGGTCACGCACTCCGTCGCATGAGGACGACGAGAATAAGGGAAGAACGCATGAAGGCACTCTGCTGGCACGATACAGGGGACGTTCGAGTCGACACTGTCCCCGATCCTGAGATCATCGATCCGACTGATGTCATCATCCGGGTTACGGCAACCGCGATCTGCGGCTCCGACCTCCATCTCTATGACGGGTACATGCCAACGATGAAGGAGGGGGATATCATCGGTCACGAGCCGATGGGCGAGGTCGTCGAAGTCGGCAGCGCGGTCACAAAGCTCAACAAGGGCGACCGGGTGGTCGTGCCGTTCTCGATCTCGTGCGGCACCTGCTGGTTCTGCCAGCAGAGCTTGTTCTCGCTCTGCGACACCTCAAACCCGAACGCGGAGATGGCTCGCGTGGTTATGGGGCACTCGCCGGCGGGGCTACTCGGGTATTCTCACATGCTCGGCGGATTCGCCGGCGGCCAGGCTGAGTACCTACGGGTTCCGTTCGCGGACGTCGGTCCGATCAAAGTCCCGGAAGGTCTGCCGGACGAGCAGGTATTGTTCCTGTCCGACATCTTCCCTACCGGTTGGATGGCCGCCGAGAATGCTGAGATCGAGCCCGGCGACATGGTCGCGGTTTGGGGCTGCGGCCCGGTCGGCCAATTCGCGATCCAGAGCGCATGGATGCTCGGCGCTGGCCGTGTCGTCGCAATCGACCAGGTGCCGGAACGCCTAGCGATGGCCGAAAAGCAGGGCCGGGCGGAAACAATCAACTTTGACAAGGAAGATGTCTACGACCGCCTCATGGAGATGACCGGTGGACGTGGACCGGATCGCTGCATCGACGCCGTGGGGACCGAGGCGCACGGCTCCGGTCTCGGCGGGCTCTACGACCGGGCGAAGCAGGCAGTGCGGCTAGAGACCGACCGGCCCCATGTGCTGCGCGAGGCGATTCGCTGTTGCCGCAAGGGCGGCACGCTGTCGGTGCCCGGCGCCTACATCGGCTTCGTGGACAAGATCCCCTTCGGTGCGGTGATGAACAAGGCCCTGACGATCAAGACAGGACAGACCCACGTCCAGCGTTACCTAGCGCCGCTCCTGCAGAAGATCGTGGACGGCGAGATCGACCCATCCTTCGTCATCACCCACCGGGTCGGCCTCGACGAGGGACCGGACATGTACAAGAAATTCCGCGACAAGGAGGACGGCTGCATCAAGGTGGTGCTCACACCCTAGTGGGTGGTGGAGCGCCACGGTCTCCGCCGGCGCTTCCCGGCCCGTTCTGTCCTCTCCTTCCCTAAGAGGTGTGGGGCAAGGCTATTCGTCTCGTGCGGCGCGGCCCGGAACGAACCGGGAATGGTAAGGACTGGGCTTGCCCGGCCCGGCCTCGCCGCATCGCTGACCCTTGTCACACCGCCGCTTACGGGTGGAAAAGCCAGGCGCCTGGTGCTGAAAGGAAAGCGAGTGATGCCTCAGGCTGGAACCATTACCGCCCTTCGCGCTCAAGCCCGCGATCCCGAGCGCGTCAACGTCTTCCTCGATGGCCGATTCGCTTTCGGTCTGGGCCGCCAGATCGCCGTCGATGAAGGCCTGCGCGTCGGAGATGTGCTCGACACGACCCGGGTCGACACCCTACGCGCCGCCGACGACGTGGGCAAAGCGACAAATGCCGCCCTCAATCTGCTCGCGCGGCGCCCCCGGTCAATTCGCGAGATTCGAGACCGGTTGCATGAGAAGGGATACAACACGGCGACGATCGACGCCGCGGTCGCGAGGCTGGAAGGGTGGAACTACGTCGACGACGCGGACTTCGCGCGCTTCTGGGTTGAGAATCGGGTGGCACACAAGCCCCGTGGCCGGCGGCTCCTGGAACAAGAACTCTGGCAAAAGGGCGTCGATCGGGAGACGGCACGGGACGCTGTCGACCGGTCGGAGCTCGATGAGCATGATGCCGCTCTCGCCATTGCCAATGCCAAGATCCGGTCATATGCCGGACTCGATCGCGATGTCGCCTACCGCCGCCTGGGCGGTCTCCTGGCACGGCGTGGGTTCGGTTACGACGTGGTGAAACCGGTGCTGGACGAAGTATTGCCACGAGACGGCCAGATCGACTGATTCTAGAGTGTCATCTCGACACCGCGACCCTTCCCGTGAGGGCATCACTGCGCCACAAAGGCCACGAACGTACGCGGCTTCTCTTCGTGGTGTCCGGACGTTTCGAACAGGCCTCGGCATGGTACACTGCAAGAGGCCGCGGGAAACGGTCGCTCCTACTCCTTCGTTCCCATAGTCCCCGTGAATTGCTTCGTTTGGCGTCCGCTTTGCTGGCGCCACGTCATCACTAGTGTCTTGGCGCGACCGGTTCGTCGGGCGTTGTTTGAGAGAAGGAGATACCCCGGCGATGGCCGAGTTCCGCTGGTTCGGGCACAATTGCTTTCGGATCCGGGCCCGTGAGGCCACCATCCTCACTGACCCGGTGGGGAAACCGACCGGCTATGCGCTCCCGAAACAGAGCGCTGACCTCATCACCATCTCGCACGATCATCCTGGCCACGCCAACCTCGCGGCCGTAAAGCCGGATTTTCATTCCGTGACCGGTCCCGGCGAGTATGAGATTCATGGCGTGTTCATCACCGGCATCCGTACCTATCACGACGCCGTGCGCGGGGCGGAGCGTGGCTACAACACCGTTTACATCATGGAAGTGGAAGGGATGGTCATCTGTCACTTGGGTGACCTAGGCCACCCCATGACTGACGACCAAGCAGAAGCGATGACGAACGTCGACGTCCTCCTCGTACCCGCCGGAGGCGGCACGGTCATCGATCAAGAGCGGGCCGCCGAGGTCGTGGCACAGCTTCAACCCAAAATTGTCATCCCCATGCAGTTCGCGACCCCCAAGGGCGACAGGACATTAGGAGATGTCACGGATTTCTGCCGTCATCTTGGCGTGGCAACTCCACCCGGCGAGGAAAAACTGACGTTGCGCCACTCGGACCTACCCGAGCAGATGAAGGTCATCGTGCTGACGCCGGAGAGTTAGGCGGCAAACCGGGGCAGCGATCGTGGGTCGGCCGCGCCACGGATCGCGCCGCGGCCAATGAACGAGAAGGGGAAGGGACCGCGCATGCCTAAGTACATCTTTGTGACCGGTGGAGTAGTCTCCTCAATCGGCAAAGGCATCACCAGTGCCTCGATCGGCCGGTTGATCAAGGCCCGCGGCGCCAGCGTCTCGATCATGAAGCTCGACCCCTATCTCAATGTCGACCCCGGCACGATGTCGCCGTATCAACACGGCGAAGTCTTCGTGACCGACGATGGCGCCGAGACCGACCTGGACCTCGGCCATTACGAGCGCTTCACCGACGAGAGCCTCTCACGCGCCTCGAACGTCACGACCGGTCAGGTCTACTCCTCGGTGATCGCCAAGGAGCGACGAGGCGACTATCTCGGCGGAACGGTGCAGGTCATTCCGCATATCACGAACGAGATCAAGAGTCGGATCCACTTGGCATCGGGTCAGCATAACGCGGACGTCGTCATCGTCGAGGTCGGCGGAACGGTTGGAGACATCGAGGGTCAAGCCTTCATCGAGGCCATCCGGCAAATGCGGCGGGAAGTTGGACGGGCCAACGCCCTCTACATCCACGTGACGCTCCTCCCCCAACTCGGCACCACGGGCGAGTTCAAGACCAAGCCGACCCAGCAGAGCGTTCGCGAGCTCCGCTCGATGGGCATCCAGCCCGATGTCATCATCTGCCGTGCCGATGCCGACATGCCGCCGGAAACCAAGGAGAAGATCGCCCTCTTCTGCGATGTCGATCCCGAGGCCGTCATTCCTATGCCAACGGTGGACACGATCTACGAGATACCGCTGCTCCTGGAAGCGGAGGGATTGGGGACCTACATCGCGGAGCATCTCGGGCTTGAACGCCGTAACGCGTCGCTCTCAGAGTGGCAGATGCTGGTGGACCATATCAAGCGGCCCCGGCGGTCCGTGTCGATTGGCTTGGTTGGCAAATACGTGGAGCTTCACGACGCCTACATGAGCGTTGCCGAGTCATTGACGCACGCTGGGCTAGCCCACGACATCAACGTTGAGATCGTTTGGATCAACTCCGAGACGGTGACACCCGAGGAACTGGAACGCGCGCTCCGCCGCGTGTCGGGGGTCGTTGTACCGGGCGGTTTCGGCCCGCGAGGTATCGAAGGGAAAGTCCACGCTTCCCGGTTTGCACGCGAACACGACATCCCGTACCTCGGCCTCTGTTACGGGTTACACATGGCCGTGATCGAGGTCGCCCGTAACTGTTGCGGTCTCGAGGGCGCAAACTCTACCGAGATCGACCCGGAGACCCCGGCGCCAGTCATTGACCTCATGCCGGGCCAGCATGGGGTCGAAATGGGCGGCACGATGCGGCTTGGCCGCTGGCCCTGCAAGCTCGAGCCGGGGACGAAGGCCGCCGCCGCCTACGGTGAATCGACCGTCCATGAGCGCCACCGGCACCGGTTCGAGGTCAACAATGCGTACCGGGCGCAACTCGCTGAGGCGGGCTTGATCGTCAGCGGTAGCTCGCCCGACGGCCAGCTCGCCGAGATCATGGAATTAGAGAACCACCCGTTCTTCGTTGGGGTCCAGTTCCATCCCGAATTTCGCAGCCGCCCGACCCGACCCCATCCTCTATTCCGGGACTTCATCGCGGCCGCGAAAGACACGCTGCCCGAAGGGGCGCAGCGGGCGCTCCCCTTGGATGATGGTCACAAACGAGAGCACGCGGTGAAGCTGGACATCGTCACTCGCGAGGCGGAGATGGCGACCTCGCACGATTAGCTGGATGGGCGACCAGAGCGCTGGATTAGATCGACTTGGCCTCGATGGGCCGTTCGGGTGCCTGTCGCGGGAGCCGCAGCACGAAGGTGGCGCCGCCGCCAGGCGTATCCTGTAGCGTCAGATCGCCGCCATGAGCCTGGGCGATCTTGTGGCTGATGTAGAGGCCGATGCCCATACCCTCCAGCGCGCCGCGAGGACCGCCGTTTCCCGCATGTTCATCTTGAGGGGCCCGGTAGTAGCGGTCGAACAGGTGCGTCTTGGCATGGTCCGGGATGCCCGGTCCCTGATCCGCGATCGCAATCTCAATGAAGCCGTCCGGCATCTCTTGGACGGTCACTCGGATGTCGCCCCTCTCGGTGTACTTCATCGCGTTGCCCAAGAGATTCGTCATCACCTGGTCGATCCGCAGGA
Organism: Thermomicrobiales bacterium; assembly: GCA_035936495.1. Lineage (GTDB taxonomy): Bacteria > Chloroflexota > Chloroflexia > Thermomicrobiales > UBA6265 > DASYWB01. The sequence continues at coordinate 12,459 of DASYWB010000017.1, read as the reverse complement.
TGTCCCAGCGAACCGGCACCCGATCTGGCGCCTTGGCGATGAACCGGTGCGCGTTTGACAACCCCTGATGAGCCGCGATCGCTCCCCGCACGATGCTCGCGGCATCCCCATCCGCAACGCTCATATCGAGGCGGCCGAGATCGGCGCGGGAAACATCGAGCAGCCGGTTGACCAAATCGGCCATCCGGTCGCTCTGCGCGATAATCGTCTCGAACCGCTCGATGTCCTCCCTCCGCGCGGGATCGCCCATCTTCCGCCAACGGCGCAAGAGGAGTTGCATATTCCCCCGGAGCGATGTCATCGGGTTGCGCAGCTCGTGGGCGACGATCGAAAGAAACTCATCCTTGCCGCGATCAATCGATTGGAGCTGAGCGGTGTCCTGGAGGATCGCCACGGCACCCGCGATCCGGTCGTTGGCGTCACGATCGGGCGCCACGCTGACGACGGCGGTGACGGTTGATCCGTCGGGTCGCGGCACTGACACCACTTCTCCGACCCGTTGCCTCCCCGTTCTGAGCGTCCACTGAAGCGGATCTTCACCAGGTGGGAACGGCACGCCCTCCCGATCCGCCAGCGGCAGAGGGCCATCAACGTATTCGCCTAACGGCTGTCCCCATAACCGCTCCGCCGCTTGGTTCGCCAAAGCCAACTTCCCTCCCGGAGCCTCGACGAAGACCACCGCCTGCGGCAATTGGTGAATGACTGTCATGACCCGGGAATGGGCCGCCTTGAGTTCCGCCAAGAGCCGGGCCTTGTCGATGGCAACCGCGCATTGACCGCTCACGAGGGCCACGAACGTGAGGTCCTCACTGGTAGGCTCGCTGGCGGAAGCGGGGACGTCGATGAAGATTACTCCCAGCGGCACATCGCGCGCGATCAACGGCGAGATGATTGTGGCACCCGATCCGGCTCCATCGAGGCACTCACGTTCCACGGGAGCTAGCTCCTCAGACATCCAGAACCGGGGCACTCGTCCCTCGAGAACGGCGCGCGTCACAGGCAGGTCGTCGAGGGTGAATTTCACGTCAGCCGGTGACCGGGAGACCTCGGGATACCGGGCCTGTTCGACGAGGTGATTGTCACCTTCGAGGAGGAGCAGCACGCCAGAACCACCACCAAGCACCTGAACCATGCGCGCGACGGGGCTCTCGAGCACGGACGCCAGATCATCGCTCGTATTCACCGCGATGGCCGTATCCGCGAGCGCCGTCGCCCGCGCCACCGCCGCCTCGCACGCATCCAACGCTTCGATCAAATGTTGGTTGCGAGCATCGTCGCGATCACGGAGACGGGCATGGTCGAGCGCGAGCGCCGCTTGACTGGTCAGGATCCGCGCCAGCGCAAGCTGGTCGTCGGACAACTGAAATGCTTCGCCGGCGCAATCGCCGAGCAGGACACCGAGCGGTTGGCCATTCGCGCGCAGGGGAACGGCGAAGAGATTCTTCAGGCCGGAGAACACGGCTTCCCCGCCATCGAGCATGGCCGAGGCATCATCGATCACCGTCGGCCCACTCAGCCGGAGCAGGTGGTCCAAGACGGGCGTCTCCGACAGGATGACGCGATCCGGAAGGGCCGCGAGGGCGCCGCCGAACGACGCGTGCCGCTCGGCGACATTCGGGTCGAGGGCGATGCTCCAGATGGAAACCCGGCGGAAGTCGAGCGCCTCCGCGAGCCGGTCGCTGAGCAGATCAAGAAATTCGGACAGCGGCAAACTGCCCGCGGCGCCATGGAGGACTTGGTAGAGGGTCGAAAGGCGGCCGGCAAGCTCGACACGGTCCCGCGAGGCCATATCCAACATCGCCGGGGCCGCGGCCTGTGGCTCACGGCGGCGGTACTTGAGCGGGGCACGCTCACGCATCGGCGCCCAGGCGCGGAGATCCTCACCGTCGATCAGGGCCATGCGTCCTAATCGTTTCACCGGGAGCTTGCCGCGCCGCACGGCGCGCGACACCGTGTGATAGGAGACGCCTTTCAGGCGGGCGGCCTCCGCCATCGTGTAGAGGTCGGCCGGCGTGGCGGGGCGGGTCGCGGACTCTGACGTCACCGACGAGGGTGCCCCACCCTTGGGCTTGGGTGGCAGGGACATACTACGCTCCGGTTTCTCCCACGGTCCCCCGACGCTTGTCGGCTCAGAGCCGTTAGTTTATCACGACGGCCGCCGCCTGGCTGGATCGGCGTAGATGTGACGACCTCAGGCCTGTCCCGCGCGCATAGCGGCGTCCTTGTTCCGCACGTTCTCAGCGAGGTCGCTTTGGAATTGTTCCATGCGCGCGCGAAGGTCCGGATCCCCGGTCGCCAGAATCCGAACCGCGAGCAACCCAGCGTTCCGTGCGCCGTTGATGGCGACCGTGGCGACGGGAACCCCGGCCGGCATTTGGGCGATGGAAAGGAGGGCGTCCACACCAGCCAGCACGGTCATGTTGACCGGCACGCCGATCACGGGGAGAGGCGTAGCGGCGGCCAGCATCCCCGGCAGATGCGCTGCGCCGCCCGCGCCAGCGACGATCACCTTCAACCCGCGATCCGCCGCCGACCTGGCGTAGGCCAGCATCTCATCCGGGGTCCGATGCGCGGATAGGATACGCACCTCCGTGGCGACATCGAACTCCGCGAGCGCATCGATCGCCCCGCGCATGACGGGCAGATCGGAGTCGCTGCCCATGGTGACACCGACGAGAACCGTCATGCGTTGGCCTCCATAAGCTCTCCGACCAGCGTGGAGGCAGCCTGCCGCGCCCGGGCAAGCGCCTCCGGCAGATGCTCATCCAACGCCGTCACATGGCCCAACTTGCGGCCTGGACGAGGTGTCTTTCCATAGAGGTGAACGTGAGCACCGGAAACGGACAAGGCATCGGGAAGATGGGCAGCGAGGTTGAAACCCGCTCGATCCGGCCCAAGGATATTGACCGTTGCCACGGCAGGGGCGGTCATCCCTGCTTGGCCCAGCGGCCAGTCGAGGATCGCGCGCAGATGCTGCTCGAACTGCGACGTCGGGCTGCCTTCGATGGTCCAGTGTCCCGAGTTGTGCGGTCGCACGGCAATCTCATTGACGACCAGACGGCCGTCGGCCACGAAGAGCTCGACGGCCAGGAGTCCGACGACCCCGATGGCGCTCGCCAGTTCCCGTGCGAGCCGTTGGGCCTCAGTCGCGAGGTCCGGCGGGATGGGCGCGGGGGCGAGAATCTCGCGGCACATGCCCTCGACCTGGACGGTCTCGACCGCCGGATAGCTGACCACGTCGCCGGAAGGTCGTCGGGCGACGAGCACGGCGATCTCCTTCTCGATGGCAACCCGCTCTTCCACGATCAACGGCGCCGCCAGCTGAGCAGTGTCGGAGAGCAACTCCCGGGCGGCATCAGGACCGTCGACGACCCAGACGCCACGCCCATCGTAGCCGCCCCGGCTGGCCTTGGCGATGAAGGGCCAACCGTGCCGCTCGCCGAACCGGATCATATCGCCGTCCGATGCGATCACCTTGTTGGCGGGCACCGGGAAGCCGAGGGAAGCGAATTGCTCCCGCTGGAGCCGTTTGTCCTGTCCCAGCGCCAGCGTCGCGGCACTCGGATAGACCACCTGCCCCCCGGCTTCAAGAGCCTCCAGGATCTCGACGTCGACCAGCTCGTGGTCAAAGGTCAGCACATCGCATCCCTGGGCGAACCGGCGCACCGCGTCCGGATCGTTAGGCGCGCCAAGATCGACATTCGGTGACACGATCGCCGCCGCGTCGTCCGCGCGCTCGGCGAGGATACGGACGGGGACCCCGAGTGAGATCGCGGCCTGGATCGTCATCCGCGCCAGTTGACCGCCACCGACGATACCGACCACTGGGAGATCAACCTGCAAGGGAACCATGGGGACATGATACCCATCGGCTCAGGCTGAGACAAACCACCGCGCCCGCTGGCGGGGCCGCCGGTGCCCTCCGGTTCGGGACAGCGAGGCGATAGTTCTCCCCAACGGCCTGGCATCACCATCAGTGCGCCCCAATTGGGTCTTTGGCACCGAGCGACGAGGCGGGGACATGAACAGTTGGACGAGTGACGCATCACCGGTGCGTCGCGCCAGCCACTCCCGTTGGGCAGGGGATCGTTCGGAATGTCGTCTTGATGGAACCCGACTGGCCCGAGCTCCCGCACCAGAGCGCGCTCCTCATGAGACGCGGTTAGTCCGATGCGGTCCCGGTCAAGACCACGAGCGCGCTCGATGGTCGTCATTCCGAGTTGCCGGAGCCGGCGGGGCAGCGGCGTGTCCTCCCACCCGCACCTGGCCGTGCGCCCGGGAACGTGACGTCCCAAAGTGAGCACGGCCATGGACGAATGAGCTTGTACGGGCGGCTCGATGTCGTCACCCTCCATCAGACCGCGCTATTTCGCGAAACCGCGCTTGCACCGCAACACCCCTTCTCCCGGTGCGCAGGAGAAGGGGCAGGGGATGAGGGCCGGCTCGCCTCGGCGGCCCGCGGCGCAGAAATCGACCGCTTCTAGCCTAACGCCGTTTCCATCCGCTGATCGGCGATCGCCCGTTCGGCCTCTGCCCGGGTCCGAATGACCTCTTCACTGAGCGCGTCCGGGTCGTTGACCTCCACCCGGTACTTCTCGATCAACTCGGCTTCCTTCGCGGCCTTGGCCTCGGTCCCGTTCAGCCGGGCCTGGCGTATCAGGTCTGAGAGACGCCCCTGCTGCTCGTCACCGCTTCGGGGTGCCAGCAAGACCGCGACCGCGGTCCCAATGCCGACGCCAAGCAGCCCGCCGCCGCCGAATGCCAATAATCGTTTACCCATACCCATTCGCCTAAACTCCTGATTCCCCGCCAAGCAGCTCCGCCATCGCTAGCGACGGCCCCGGTGTGTCAACCCGCGGAGCAAGAACAGCACCAGCGCGAAGGCAGCGCCAAGGGCGGCGGCGCTCGTGGTGTTCAATACCGGCTGGCTACATGTCGCTTCCGGCCCGATATGGAGGAAGACGCGCGCATCTTCGTCCAAGGTCGCTTGGCTGGCTACCACCACCAACGCCTTGCTCCTAACCAGCCGCGCCTCATCCGCGACCACCGAGACCGCCGACCCACCATGCATGACGGCGTACTCACTCTTCAGCGTCATCACGCCGGAGCGGTCGAGCTGGGCCGAGCGCGCTTCCAGCGTTCGTGCCCCGGATCGATCCATGATCACCCGCTCGCCAGAGACGCTCTCCGCGCCGGAACGCTCCATCGTGATGATCGCGCCCTGAACATCGCCGCTATCCGTCGCGACGATCCGTCTGCCAGGCAGGGGGGTGTTCGTGCCGTGTTCCTGCGCGGTCGTGGCCATCTCCGCTGCCCGGTCCTTGTCGCTGTCGGTCATGCTCACCTCGCCCATCGTTCCCGCCGACCCACGAATGCTTCCTCATGCCGAGTGTAGCAGGATCGGTCGTCAAAGCCCTGCCGACATGCCATGCTGCCGTCCACCGGATGGCGTATGGTGGACACCGTGCGTGGATACGAATGAAGGGCAGGATGATGACCGCATCGACGCCGAAGACCGTGGGCATCTTGATCTTTGACGATGTCGAAGTGCTCGATTTTTGCGGGCCGTTCGAGGTCTTCTCGATGGCCACGCCGGTTGATGCGACGAGCGACAGTGACCGCTTCTTCCGAGTCGTGACGGTCGCGGAGCGTGACCGCGTTGTGACTTGTCGCGGCGGTCTGTTGGTTCAACCCCATCACACGATCAACGACCACCCGTCGCTCGATATCCTGGTGATCCCCGGCGGTCAGGGAACGAGGCGGGAGTTGACCAACGGGACGCTGCTCGACTGGATCGCTACCCAGGACCAGCAGGTTGAGCTGACGACGAGCGTCCGCACCGGCGCGTTTCTCCTCGCCGAGCGCGGCCTGCTCGCCGGGAAGCGGGCGACGACCCATTGGGCCAGCATCGCCTGGCTAAGAGAGACGTACCCGGCGATCACCGTTCTGGATGATGAGCGCGTCGTTGACGAGGGCCGGATCGTCACCTCGGCCGGTGTCTCGGCCGGTATCGACATGGCCCTCCACATCGTCGCCCGCCTCTACGGCCCCGAAGCCGCCACTTGGACCGCTCGTCGCATGGAGTACGACACGAGGCGCCAAACCGAGAGCTAGTGGCCTGGAGGGTCACGTGGACAAGCGGGTGAGCACAGCGACCCCATACGGCTCAAGGCACAGATCGCCCTCGACCTTGCGGTCCCCCAGGTGGTCCTGAGCGGGCCAGGGAAGCGTCACCCTCTGGTCGTTTTGATGATGATTGACGAGGATAATGACTTCGCCCGAATCCTTGCTGGCACGTCGGCGCGCCAGCACGCCAGGCGGTGTATCCATAACCGGCGTGACGCCGGCATCGGCGAGGACGTCACTCATCAGCACGTCCTGGGAATGATCATCGAGCCATGTGCCAACGAACACTGCGCGGCCTTGACCATAGTCGTGCGCAGTGATCGCGGCGTGACCATCCAGCCAGCCGTTCGCCGAACCATAGCGGGCAAGCACCGTCGTCCGTTCCTCATCCAATAGATTGACTCGCTCTGCCCAAACCCGAGCGGTCCCCCCAAGTGATCCGCCGATCAGCGATATTGGCTCCTCCAGAGCGTAATAATCCTCGACCTCGACCCCCGCAATCTCCGCAAGTTGACCGGGTTGACGCACGGGCAGGAGCGCGTTGTATGTGTCTTTCATCCCAGTGCGCGCGGTCAAAACCAGATGCCCACCCGACTCGACAAAGGTGCGGAGACGTCGAGCACGACAGGGAGTCAGGACGTGCAGTGCCGGTGCGATGATGAGACGGTAGCTATCGAGATCAATATCGGCGGAGACGATATCCACCGGCACGTTTCGCCGGGCAAGCGGTCGATGATAATGCATCAGGTGCGCGACGTAATCGAACTCCTCGTGATGGCGATGGATATCGATGGCCCAGCGGCTGTCATAGTCATTGAGGATGGCGACCTCGGCGGACGGCTGCGTGCCGGTGATGAGTGGCGACAGCGCCGCGAATTCGGCACCGATCTGCTTCACTTCTTCATAGGCGGGCCGAGGCTGACCGGACTGGTCAACGAGGGTTCCCCAATACTGCTCCTGACCGCCGAGCGCCATGCGCCATTGCCAGTAGAGCAGCGCATCGGCGCCACACGCGACGGCATGCCAGGCCATTGCCCGCGCCTCACCCCGGTTGAGCGCGTTGTTAACCGGGGCGTAGTTGCAATGACCCACCTGGGTTTCCATCACCCAGAACGGGCGACGCTTGAACCCCCGCACCAGGTCGTGCGCGGCATTAGATGTCAGTGGATCATGATGTCCCTTGGCGATGTACCAGTCCCAACTCGCGAGGTCGAGGTCTTCAATCATCTCGTAGTGATCATAGCCACCGTACCAGCCCATGAAATTATGTGTCAGCCAGACATGCTGCGGTACTTGCTTCCGGAGCTCATCAACCACGAGTCGTTGGAAGCGGCGGTAGGCCCAGGTGACAAAACGTCGGAACTCTAACCTTAGTCCTGGGTTGTGGGGACCGGCGAGGCCCGGCTTTGCGATCTCACGAGGCAATGGAATCTGGCTCCACGCCGTATAGGTCTGGCTCCAGTACCGAGTCGACCAGGCCGTGTTCAGCGCATCAAGGGAGCCGTAGCGCTCAGCCAGAAACCCCTGGAACGCTGCTCGGCAACGATCGCAATAGCAGACACGGTTGTATTCATTGTCGAGCTGCCAACCGATCACGCGAGGATCGTGGCCGAAGCGTTTCGCCATTGCCCCCGCAATGGCCCGGGCAGCCGAATGGAGAACCGGGGATGTGACGCAATAGTGACAACGCCGGCCGAACGTAGTCCGCTGGCCATCCTCTTCGACCGCGAGAAGATCCGGTGCTTTGTCGACCAGCCACGCCGGCGGCGCGGCAGTTGGCGTTCCGAGGACAGCGACAATCCCAGACTCGGCCAGGATCGCGATGGCATCCTCTAACCAGTCGAGATCAAAATATTGTGGCTCCGGCTCCATCGCTGACCAAGCGAATTCGGCAAGCCGTACCACCGTAAAGCCGGCGTCCTCCATCAGCCGGACGTCTTCCGTCCAGCGGTCCCGCGGCCAGTGCTCAGGGTACCAGGATGCTCCGAGGTGAAGCCGGTCGGGATGTGTCCGAGTGATCATTGAGGGGACGAATCTCCTGAGAGGGCAAGGGCAAACTTCAATGAAGAGCTTTCCGGCGCGGCGTGCCGAGTCATGCCGGTTACCCTTTGACGGAACCGGTGGTGATACCGGCAATGAGGTGTCGCTGCAGGACGAGGAAGAGAACGAGCATGGGAATGAGGCTCACGACCGATCCGGCCATCAGGACATCATAGGCCGTGCGGCCGGGCGGTCCCTGCAGCGAATTGAGCATCAAGGGGACGGTGTACTGCTCCTCCGATCGGAGGACGGCTGACGGCCAGAGAAAATTATTCCAAGAGGCCATGAAGAAAATGATACCGAGACTAACGAGGCCGGGAATCGTGGTCGGGAGAACAATCCGGAGAAAGATACAGAACTCCGAGGCACCATCAACCCGAGCGGCATCGAGCATCTCGTCGGGAACTGACAACATGTACTGCCGCATGAAGAAGATTCCGAACGCGTTCGCAGCCCCCGGCACAATCAATGGCCAGGGCGTATCGATCCAATGGAAGGTGTTCCGCATCATCACGAAGAGCGGAACCATCACGACCGCGAACGGAATGGCCAAAGAGGCCAGCATGATGCTGAAGAGCGCACCCTGTCCCGGGAAGCGAAACTTGGCAAAAGCATAGCCACCCAGCGCACAAAGAAAAACCGACAAGAGCGTTGCCGTGGTGGCGATATAGAGACTGTTCCAGATCTTTCGCAACGCATCGCTCTGGGCGAAGAGCGACTGGTAGTTCGCAATCGTCGGTTGTTCTGGTAGGAACGAATCGCCCGCAAAGATCTCCTCAAACGGTTTGAGGGAGGAGACAGCCATCCACAGGAACGGAAACATCATGAAGAGACTGGTCACCACAATGGCAAGATAGACCAGCGATTTGATAATGGCATCCTCACGCTGACGCCGGGAGGCCACTCGAGGAGCGCTCACGCCACGTCCCCCCGGCTGACGAATCGCAGTTGAATGAGCGTTACGAAGACGATAATGGCGAAATAGACGTAGCTCATGGCAGCGGCGTAGCCAAACTTCAAGTTCGCAAAGGTGGTCGCGAAGATTTGCATCATCGGCGTCTCGGTTGCCCGGATCGGCCCACCGCCGGTGAGGATGAGCGGCTCCGTGTACATCTGAAACGTCCCGATAATGGAAAGCGTCACGGAGAACACGATCACCGGACGCAAGAGTGGTACCGTAATTTGCCGGAAAGCTTGCATCCGAGTAGCACCGTCGACGCGCGCGGCCTCTCCGAGCTCAACGGGAATCGTTTGCAAGCCGGCCAGCATGATTACCGTGTTGTATCCCAGCCAGGCCCAGATCATCAGCAGACCGAGCGAGACGCGCGCCAACCAGCGGTCGTCCAACCAGGCCACCGGGCCGAGACCAAACACCCCTAGGGCCTGATTGACGAATCCACTCCGGGTCTCAAGCAGGAGACGGAAGGTGTATCCGGCTGCCACCATCGACGTGATGTGGGGCAGAAAGACCAGAGCCCTCCACATCCCCTGCAGCCGGAGAAATCCGGCATTAAGGAGCGAGGCGAGGACGATCGCGAGTACCGTCATCAGGGGTACGTAGATGAAGAACAGGATCACGACGTTCAGCATCGAGCTCCAAAAGAGCTCATCCCGCATGAGAAATCGGTAGTTCTCCATACCGACGTAGCGCATGGGGCCGATCCCGCGCCAATCGTGAAGACTTAACCAGAGTGAAAAGAGGACCGGATAGACGCCAAAAATCGCGAAGAGGAGATAGAACGGCGAGATGAAGAGCAGCGGCCAGCGGAAGCGCCAAAGGCGTCCCACGCCGGCCGCGTCCCGGAGTCGCCGCGCAGCACCCTGATTCCATCGAAACGACGAGCGCGGCCCAGCCACGTCGCCTGAATGGACACGACGGTCCGGAATAGGGCTGGGTTCAGTCCCCATCTCCGGCGACGCTCTACGACCGTCGGGTGCGCTCGCGGATGGCATCGGCGGCATTCTTCAGCGCCTCTTCCGCCGTCTGCTCTCCAATCGCGAAGCGCTGCAGCTCAGATCCAAGCAGGCTATTCATCTCCTGATAGTCGGCGGAATAGATTCCTGCATCGGGAATATTGCCGACGGTTTCCGCAAAGAGCGCGCGGACGGGCTGGCCCCCAAAGTAAGGGTCGGGCTCCTCGAAGAGCGGATCGGTGTAGGTGGTCTCCAACGCTGGGAAGATATCGGTTTCCCGGTACATCTCAAGCTGGGACTCCACGCGCCCGAGGTGGAATTCGACGTAGGCCCACGCCGCTTCTTGCTGTTCAGTCGTTTGGAAAATCGCTAACGACGAACCGCCATCGTTGCTCGCTTGTGACCCCTCCGGCCCCCAGGTCGGCAGTTTGAAGACCCCCCACTTTCCGGCGGCATCCGGGGCGATGAAGCTCTTCAGGAACGTGCCCATCCACACGGCACCCGGGATCGTGGCAACCTCTCCATCCGCCATTTCCTGATACCAGGCATCGGTCCAGGACTCTGTGTCGGCAGCCAGTCCCTCCTGCCAGAAGCGACCAAGATATTCGAGCGTTTGCTGAACGCGAGACTCCGTGTCGAGGATCACCGTGCCCTCGGCATCGATATAGCCAAGTCCCTGTTGCCAGAGAAGAATCTCAAACGTCCGAGTGTCATTACGAGCCTTGGCAAGGTGGAGCATGGCAACGCCAAGCTCCTCGTTGATCGTCTTCGCCGCGTTGTAGTAATCCTCCCAGGTGGCAATGCTCTCCGGGTCGATGCCGGCCTGCTCAAAGACATCCCGCCGATAGAACACAGCAACCGGCCCGCTATCCCACGGCATCGCATAATAGCGCTGGTCAACTTCGGCCTGGTTCCACTTAAAGTCATTCATGATCTGAAGGTAGGGCGCGACCTGGTCGGTGAGGTCGGCGAGAATCCCGAGCGGGGCGAACTGTGCGAGATGGGAGTCCTCGATGACGGAGATATCCGGGAATCCTGATCCCGCTGACGCTGCCAGCTGAATCTGCTGATAGACGTCGGAAGTGTCCTTTTGGACATACTCTAACGTGATATTCGGATAAGCTTCGTTGAATGCCGCATCGACGACTTGGAGCGAGCTGAGAGCGGCCTCCCAACCCCAGATAGTGAGACTGCCCGAGAGATCGGCATCCTGGCTCTTGGCTTTCGCGGTCTGGACACCCATGCCAAGCGCGCCCGCCAATGAGACAGCAATGGCACCACGAGAAGTCCGGCGGACAACGTCACGGCGAGAAACCGTATCAGTCGCGAAATGGTTGAAAGGACTCTGATGCTTGTTCATCCGCGCCTCCTCATCGATCATACCTGGCAGCACAGCCAGCAAAACGCTCCGCAATGGCGATGGAAGAACGAATACGGCCAACACGTAGCCCTTCGCTCCACTCATGTGATCGGTAACATATCATTCCCTGGAAACTTGTCAAGCGTTCTGTCGCGCCGAATTCGCTGTGACCCACATTGAGGAAGACCGGTGAGGAGACCTACACTCCGCGACGTTGCCGCACGTGCCGGCGTGTCCCATCAAACAGTTTCACGGGTTATTAACGCCGATGATCGTGTGCTGGGTGAGACCCGCGAAAGGGTGTTAGTGGCGATCCGTGAGTTGGATTACGTGCCGAACGGCATTGCCCAAAGTCTTGCCGCGCGGCGGACGCGCACGCTTGGCGTCTCCGTGGCCGATATCTCCGCCTATTCAGTCGGCCAGATGATCGCCGGCGCAGAGGAGACCGCCCGCCGTGCGGGCTTCTTTCTCATTGTGGGTTCCACTGAGGAGTCCCCTGCTCCGGCAATGGGTGACGCCTGGCGGGAGCATACCGGGCGGATGCTGCACCGGGGAATTGACGGTCTCATCCTAGCCTGGCCCTCACTACCGGCTGAAGTACGTCCCGTCCTCGCAAGGATCGCCTCACGCGTGCCGCTCGTCACCCTCTCTTCGCAACCCAACCTTCCAGGAGCCGGCACCGTCAGTATCGATAACCAGCGCGGGGCCTTTGACGCGACGACGTTCCTCATCAGTCAGGGTCATCGAGGCATTGCGACGATCGCTGGGCCGGCACACTGGCGCGCCTCGGTCACGCGACTCGAGGGATACGAGCGGGCACTGCGCCAGGCGGGGATCGCGCCTCGTGCTTCACTCACGGTGCGTTGTGACGATTGGGACCCGTTGGCCGGCCGACAATCGGCGGCCACACTGCTGGACGCTGGCGAGCCATTCACGGCGATCTTTGCTCAAAACGATTTATTGGCCCTGGGCGCAATATCGGCCATTCGTGACAGAGGACTATGCGTACCGGAGGATAT
>DASYWB010000016.1:0-6092 GCA_035936495.1 Thermomicrobiales bacterium | reverse complement strand
CGCGACGAGGGTTCCGCGGTCGACGATTTTCCATCATAATCCCTTTGTCCCAAGCCCCTGGGCGTGCACCGTGCGGGAGGTTGACCCACGTCGGCCGATGAGCCAGCAATGCTCTTCCCAATGCTATCACGGCGGGGCACTCGGCAGTCAGAAACGCGGACAAGAATTCGCGAGTGTCAAAGTCGCCGGTCGCCGGCACCACGGGAGGTAGGCATTGACGTCGAACATTGCAAGCATCGTCAACGATGAGCAGACGAGCCAACCGCCAAGCAGCATCTCGATCGAAGATGTTCGGCCCCAAATCGATTGCGGACGCTACCCCGTCAAGCGAGAAGTGGGCGACGTGCTTGATGTCTCGGCCGACATCTTCCGTGAGGGTCACGACAAGATCGCGGCGGTGGTGAGGCATCGAGACTGGACCTCCGATGAGTGGTCAGAGGTCGAGATGCACGTTGTCGACAACGACCGCTGGTCTGCGTCCTTTCTTCTGCTGGAAAACACGCGGGTCATTTATACCATCGAGGCATTCCCGGATGTGTTTGGGACGTGGCGGGATGAAGTGCAAAAGAAGCTTGCGGCCGGCTTGGATGTTGCCAGCGAGCTTCTCGAAGGTCAGCATCTCGTCGAAGAGGTAAGAGAACGCGCTTCTCCCGGCGACCGGGCTGCAATCGATCAGCTCCTCGGCGAAGTCCGATCGGCCGTGAGCCAAGCGGAGGCCGCCACCCTGTTATTCGGCGAGAAAGTGAACTTGCTGGTACACACCAACCGTTCCCGCGCCGGGAAGGCGGTGTATCCGCATGAACTAACGGTCATCGTGGACCGGGTCGCGGCCCGTTATGCTGCCTGGTACGAGATGTTCCCCCGCTCCGCGGGCACCGTTCCTGACCAGAGCGCGACGTTCCGAGACGTCATCAATCATCTACCGCGCATCCAATCAATGGGATTCGACGTCCTCTACTTCACGCCGATTCACCCGATCGGAGAGACTAACCGCAAAGGCCGCAACAACACGCTCGTGCCACAACCGGGTGACCCTGGTGTGCCGTACGCCATCGGAAGCGATGCCGGCGGCCACGACGCGATCGAGCCAGGGCTCGGCAGCGTCGACGATTTCCGCGACCTGGTCGAGGTCGCCAGCGAGCACGGGTTGGAGATCGCCCTGGACCTCGCTATCCAGGCTTCACCAGACCATCCTTGGGCCAAGGAGCATCCGGACTGGTTCTATATCCGCCCGGATGGCTCAATTAAGTATGCCGAGAATCCACCCAAGAAATACGAGGACATCTATCCCATCAATTTCCAGAACCCGGACTGGCAAAACCTCTGGAACGAGCTAAAGCGCATCGTGCTCCACTGGGTTGGCTTGGGAGTGAAGACATTCCGAGTCGACAATCCCCATACGAAGCCGACAGTCTTTTGGGAGTGGCTGATCACCGACGTCCACCGGGAGCATCCTGACGTCATCTTTCTCTCCGAGGCCTTCACGCGGCCGAAGGTAATGAAAGCCCTGGCAAAAGCCGGCTTCGCTCAGTCCTACACCTATTTCACATGGCGCAATTTCAAGCGCGAGCTGATCGAATACCTGGAGGAACTAACGCAGACGGACGTCAAGGAATATCTCCGGGGCAACTTCTTCGTCAATACGCACGATATTCTCCCGATCATTCTGCAAGAGGGAGGACGGCCGGCGTTCAAAATGCGCCTCGTCCTCGCGGCGACGCTTTCCTCCGTCTACGGCATCTACAGCGGCTACGAGCTGTGTGAGAACACGCCCGTGCCTGGGAAAGAAGAATATCTCCACTCCGAAAAGTACGAATACAAGGTCTGGGATTGGGACCGACCCGGCAACATCGTCGACTACGTTTCCTTGATTAACCGGATTCGCCGTGAGCATCCCGCCCTCCAGGAGTATGAAAATCTGCGATTCTTTCCCGCCAGCGACGACAACGTCATCTGCTACGGGAAAGCCACGGCCGAGTATGAGGATATCGTGGTAGCCGCGGTCAACCTCGATCCGTTCCAACCTCACGATGCCACAATTCGACTTCCCATCGAGCAGTGGGGAATCGCCGCGGACGAGCAATACCGGGTGACCGAATTGGTCACGGGAGAAAGCTATATCTGGACGGGATCCGAGCAGCAAATCCACCTCAACCCGCGGGAGGAACCGGCGATGATCTTCGAGATCGTGCGCTGGCAGCACGTGGATTACGCGGAACCATGCTTCTAACCCGATGTTCCCCACCCTCGGGACCCCGGCGTATTCGTGATACGCCGGTGGGCATCGCTCGGGATCGTCGCCCGCGAATGCAGGATGAGCGCGCGAGAGTCCATAATGCGCTGTGGCTCCCGGCGAACTCGACAGGATTCGTTGGAATACATGTCATCGGCCAGCGCACGCGATGCGCGTCGCAAGGAGTAAACGTCACCAATGCTCGTGCGTGACGAGTTGTGGTTCAAAGACGCCGTATTCTACGAGGCGCCCGTCAAATCCTTTTCGGATTCCACGAACGATGGTATCGGGGACTTCCGTGGAATGATCGAGAAGCTGGATTACATCCGTGATCTCGGCGTTGATTGTATCTGGCTCTTACCGATGTACCCGTCGCCACTCAATGACGACGGGTACGACATCTCTGACTTCTACTCCGTCCACTCCGACTTCGGGACGATCGACGATTTCAAGGACTTCTTGGACACCGCGCACGCCAAGGGCCTCCGAGTCGTCGCCGACATGGTCATGAACCACACGTCGGATCAACATCCGTGGTTTCAAGAGGCGCGGTCCGATCCTTCGTCGCCCAAGCATGACTACTATGTCTGGAGCGATGACCCAACGCGATACCCCGGCGCCCGGATCATATTCACAGACACCGAGGTGGCAAACTGGTCGTACGACAACGTCGCCGGCAAGTTCTATTGGCATCGCTTCTTTAGCCACCAGCCGGATCTCAACTATGATAATCCCGAGGTCCACCGGGAAATGCTCAACGTGGTCCGGTTCTGGCTCAATCTGGGCCTCGATGGCTTCCGTTGCGACGCGGTGCCCTACCTCTACGAACGGGAGGGGACGAACTGCGAGAACCTCGAGGAAACGCACGAGTTTCTCCGTGTCCTCCGCCGTGTCGTGGACGATGAGTTCCCCGGCACCGTCCTCCTCGCGGAAGCTAATCAGTGGCCCAGCGACGTCGTCCAATACTTCGGCACCGAGGACGAGCCGGAGTTCCATATGGCGTTCCATTTCCCGCTCATGCCACGGATGTTCATGGCCATGCGACGGGAGACGCGCACGCCGATCGTCGAGATCATGGAGACGACGCCCCATATTCCAAGCGGCTGCCAGTGGGCGATCTTCCTCCGCAATCACGACGAATTGACGCTTGAGATGGTCACGGACGCCGAACGCGACTACATGTATTACGAATACGCGAACGACGCGAGGATGCGGCTCAATCTCGGCATCCGCCGGCGTCTCGCTCCGTTGCTGGATAACGGTCGTCGCCAGATCGAGATGATGAACTCGCTGCTCCTCTCGATGCCCGGCACACCCGTCATCTACTACGGGGATGAGATCGGGATGGGTGACAATATCTACCTCGGCGACCGCAATGGCGTGCGCACGCCAATGCAGTGGAATGGCGACCGGAATGGCGGGTTCTCTAAAGCCGATTGGGCACGCCTGTATTCACCATCGATCATGGATCCGGTCTACGGCTACCAGGCGGTTAACGTGGAGGCGCAGAGCCGCACCCCCACATCGCTGCTCAACTGGACCAAGCGGCTGATCGCCGTCAGGAAACGCTACAAGGCATTCGGCCGGGGTTCATTGGAGTTTCTCCATCCGGAGAACCTCGCTATCCTGCCATACGTGCGTAGGTATGCCAATGAGACGCTGCTCTGCGTCGTCAACCTGTCGCGCTTCGTCCAGTACGCCGAACTGGACATGAGCCAGTTCAATGGCTGCCAGCCAGTGGAGCTCATGGGAGAGACGCGGTTTCCGCCGATCGGGACGCTCCCCTATTTCCTGACGCTTGGGCCCCATGCGTTCTACTGGTTCCGGCTGGAGCCGCCCACGACCGAGCACCCATCGTGACGAGTGGGGAGATGAACCGGTCGATTCCCAGGTGTCCGGTGGGCGGTGTACTTGAGGCGGAGAATCTCGCTGCGGGGATAGAATCCGTGGTCGCACAGGGAGCGGCGAGTTTCCTCCCGACGCGCCGGTGGTTCGGGGATAAGACGCGGCAGATCCGGAGCGTCGACATCGTGGATAGCGCGTTGGTCTCGGCGGGGCTCGAGCGGTTCGCACCGACGATTATCAGCATATTGTTCGAGGATAGCGGGACGGCGTCGTACTTCCTGCCTCTGGTGGTCACGCTCGAGGCACTGTCCGAGGATGCGATACTCGGGATCATTGAGGATGGTCTCGACGAGTGGCGCGTGGTGGAAGCGCTCAGAGTGCCGCGTTTTCATGAATGGCTCTTAGCACGGCTGGCGGAACCGGTCGTGCTGCCGAGCCGGCACGGGGAGTTTTCGTTCGAGCCGACCTCCGTCCTGCCTCGTTATCTCTCGGCCGCGCGGACAGGTGGGAGCCGGACGGTCACGGGCGAGCAAAGTAACACGTCGATCGTCTACGGAGAGGCGGCGATTCTCAAGGCGTTCCGTAAGCTGCAACCGGGCATCAATCCGGACATTGAGATTGGGGCCTTCCTGACCGAGCGGTCGGGCTTTCAACATGTTCCTCCACTGTTAGGCTCAGTGCACTACCGCGGGCAGCGCGGAGAGCCGGTCTCCATCGCGGTCCTGCAGACTTTTGTGCCGAGCGTGGGGGATGCCTGGACCATCACCCTGCGTGCGCTCGCCTCTCTTGTAGGCACGGCACAGGACGGTCTGGCAGCCACCAGGGCATTCGAGCGCGCGGTCCAATGGGCCGCGCTCCTGGGTGAACGCACCGGCCAGCTTCACGTCGCGCTGGCGTCCGACAGCAACGATGCGGCGTTCGCTCCCGAGCCGGTGATGGATCAGGACATTCGATCCTGGCGAGACGCCTTGAACCACGCGGGCCAGCAGCGTCGCGCAGACGTCGCCGGCCACCCCATGGTGTCATCGAACCTGGTGATGGCGGCACTGGCGGAACAACAGTTGGCTCCCGAAGCCCTGGAACGACTCGGGGAGGGCTTCGACGCGCTGCGCGGGACAGTTAAGACCCGCGTTCACGGCGATTATCATCTCGGCCAAGTGCTACAAACGGTCGATGGCGACGCCATCATTCTGGACTTTGAGGGCGAACCATCCCGGCCTATTGAGGAGCGGCGCCTCAAGACATCCCCCCTGAAGGATGTCGCGGGGATGCTCCGCTCGTTCACCTACGCCCGGGTGGCCACAGAGAGAGCAACCGAAGATGCCGGGCACGCCCCCGGCTCACGCTCGCTCGCCGCGTGGGAGCGCACGGCGAGAGCAGCATTTCTAGATGCGTATCGACACGAGGCCGCCAAAGCCGGCGTCCCGCTCATTCCGGAATCCGTCGACGCCTTCCAACGGGCGACGCGGGCGTGGGAGGCAGATAAAGCTCTCTATGAGATCCATTACGAGCTGAACAACCGGCCGGACTGGCTCCCGCATGTGCTCAAGACGCTCGCGATCTCATAGATGAGCCACATACCCTGCCCTTCATGCGGTGTTGAGATGCTGCGTAATCGCCCATATGGTTCCCGGCTGCGGGGGACGAAACGCACAACCTCTCAGACGTTAACCCAACCAGCGGCGAGGAAAGATGTGCTGACCCACCTGGTTGTCTATAATCCGCCCCCGGACACCGTGGACGCGGCTTCAATCTTGAGGCCTGTGCTGGCATCCCCCTGGCGAGCGGCGAAGACGCGATAATCGATCACCGGGAAGGGATTATCGCGCTCTGCCATGTCAGCGAGGAGCTTCTTCTCCGCCTCGGCCAGTTTGGTTCCCCGCTCGGCGAAATCCGCCACCTGGCTGAAGCGCTCAACGTGCTCTGCAAAGCGTGTTGCTGCATACTCTTTCGCCTGACCCGTGGTTACCAGGAACGGCCAGTCACTGCTCTGGAGCAACAGCAACTCGCGGGC
>DASYWB010000015.1:0-3646 GCA_035936495.1 Thermomicrobiales bacterium | reverse complement strand
CTCGTCGATTGTCGCCGCTGCACTCTCCCTTCGAAACCTATCGCCGGATAGGTCGCCTGTCAAGGCAAAAACCGGTCGTCACGACCCGCGTCTAGCCACATCTGCTGAGCCGGCCTCTCCCGGCCCCGGTGCTATACTTCTGCGGTCACTCCCCTGGTTGATAGGTTCCACGTTTCTAGCGCGTTCCAGGGGGACGAAGCGATTGCATTTGCAGCCCACCTGCCATCAGACGGCGATGCCCGTCACCGAGAGGTATCGCGTGATAGCCCCCCGCGCCGACCAAGTGACCGCGTTTCGCCGTGCGGCGGCAGAGCATCTGGAAGCACTTCTCGATTTGACGGCCCAAGTTGCCACTATTCCCGCGCCCACCGGCAATGAAGCCGCCCGCGCCGCCTTCGTCATGGACTGGTGGTCAAACCTACGCCTTCCCGGCCTCGGCGCGCCCGCGATAGACGAGCTGCACGACGTGGTGGCGGAAGTCTCAGGGCGAAAACGAGGTCCTGCCGTCCTGCTCGCCGCCCATTTAGACACGGTATTTCCCATCGACACCGCGCTCAATGTCCGCCGTGACGCTGATCGCTTGCATGGTGCCGGCATTGGCGACAACAGCCTGGGTGTAGCGGCGCTGTTAATGGTTCCACGCTTGCTCTATTCCATGAATCTCACCCCCGGGGTGCCCATCGTGCTCGCGGCGCCGGTCGGCGAAGAGGGGCTCGGAAATCTGCGCGGCATGCGAGCGGTCATGGACCGGTGCCCGGACGTCGGCGGGGCGATTGCCATTGAAGGACACAACCTCGGCCGGGTGACGTACGCGGCCGTGGGAAGCAAGCGGCTCCGGGTGGTGACCACGGGGCCAGGAGGGCATAGCTGGGGCGACTATGGGAGACCCAGCGCGATCCACGTCCTCGCGCGACTTATCGCCGAGCTCACGAGCGTACCGATCCCCCATGAGCCGAAGACTAGCTTCAATGTGGGGATCATCGAAGGCGGCATCTCCATCAATACGATTGCGCCGAGCGCATCGATGCTCGTGGATCTGCGATCAATCGACGCCAACGCCCTCGCGGAAGTCGCGAGTGAGGTTGAACGGATCATTAACGGGTTTCGCTGTCCCGAGATCTCCGTTCAGTTCCAAGTGCTTGGCGAGCGGCCAGCCGGCTCGGTGGGCGAAGACGCGGCCATCGTCGACATCGCCAAGCGAAGTCTCACCGCGCTGGGGATTACCCCGGCGCTGGATGCTTCCAGCACCGACGCCAATATACCGATCAGCCGCGGCATACCGGCCATCTGCCTTGGCCTGACCTCGGGTGGCAACGTGCATCGACCCGACGAGTATGTTGACATAGCGCCCGTGGCCGACGGGTTCGCCCAGCTCGCGATGACAACGGTCAACCTCGCCAATCACCTCGCGGCAGGCGCCCCATGAGGACCGTAGGTCAGCCGGCCCCACGCCATGCCGCCACGGCGCTGAGCGGTGCAGCGTTTGTCGCGATCGATCTGGAGGCGACCGGGATGGACCCATCTCGCCACGAGATCCTCGAAATGGCGGTCGTAGTCTCGTCCGAGGACGAATCACTGGAATGTTTCGAGTCCTTGGTTCGTCCCGCGGGGCCGGTGCCCCTGGACATGCTCCGCCTCACCGGGATCTCTCGGGATGCGTTGTCGGACGCTCCCCCACTCAGTGAGATCGAAGGCAGGTTACGCGCGGCGATCGCGGACCGGCCCATCGTCGCGCATTCCGTGGATCTCGATCTCGCGATGCTGGACGCGGCGGGAGTCGTCTTGCCCAACCAACGCTTTGACACCTTTCAGCTCGCGACGTTGCTCCTTCCTGATCTCCCGAACTATGCGTTGGCCACCGTGGCCAACCGGCTTGGCGTCGACCGTGGTCCTGGGCACCGGGCATTGACCGACGCGGAAACGACCGCGGCGGTCTACCGGGCAATGCTCAAGCTCCTGAAGACGCTGGACGCCAGCACGCTCGACCAGCTAGCCGCCCTGGCGCGAACCGCGGGATGGGCGGTGGCGCCCCTATTTTCACGATTGGCCACCGCGATACCCGCGGGCCCGCTCTTTCAGCACGGGAACGAGAAGCTGCGCGGGCCCCACGAGCTGGCGTTCTTGGCGGCTCGTGAACGCCCTGAGCCACTTAAGGCCACCGGTTCTCACGTCAAGATGAGCGTCCAAGCTGTCGCGCAAGCGCTTGCTCCTCATGGCACTGTCAGCGCGGCCGTGGCTAGCTACGAAGACCGTCCGCAGCAGCGGGAGATGGCGGCGGCGGTGGCACAAGCTTTCAACGAGGAGGAGCATCTTTTGGTCGAGGCGGGGACTGGAACGGGAAAGAGCCTCGCCTATCTACTTCCGGCAGTCCTTCACGCCCGCGAGCGCGGTGAAACGGTCGTCGTCTCAACGAACACGCTTGCCCTCCAGGATCAGCTCTATCGGAAGGACATCCCCGGTTTGCGCGAGGCGCTGGCCACGCCAGGCGGTGAGGAGGATTTTCGAGCGACGTTGCTGAAGGGGCGCACCAATTATCTCTGCCTGCGAAGGTGGTTTACGGCGCAGAAGCAACCGGTGCTGGAGCCGGCCGAGGCCGGCATGCGCGCCAAGGTGATCCTCTGGCTTTCCGAGACGGAGACTGGGGATCGCGCGGAACTGCGCCTCGATCGAGGGGAGGATCATCACTGGCGACACGTAGCGGCGGAAGAGCACGCCTGCGTCGCGTCGCGTTGCGTCTATCAACAACGGAATCAGTGCTTCCTGTTTCGCGCTCGCCGTAACGCCGACAGCGCGCATCTTGTCGTCGTCAACCACGCACTGCTTCTCTCCGACGCTGTCGCGGGAAGCAGGGTGCTACCCGAATACGAGCATCTCATCGTCGATGAAGCGCATCATCTGGAAGACCAGGCAACCACCCATTTTGGCTTCAGCGTCGATGAGCGCATGTTCCAGGATCTGCTAGACGCCATCTTGAGGAGCGAGGGCGCCATGTTAGGGGGGGCGGTCGCGCAGGCGGCGAGCTTCGTTGCTCTCCGCGCCGAGAGCCAGAGCGGTAAACGACGCTCCGAGGCGGCACAACGTCGGATAGCCACGGTCGAGGAGCGCGTTGCCACGGCACGAGGTCGGCTACAACACCTATTTTCGGACCTGGACCACATGGTTGACGACGGCCCTGGCCGAGGCGGATATGGGCGAACGGTCCGGTTGACACCGAGCCTGCGAAGGGATCCGGCTTGGAGTCAGATTGAGGCCACCTGGGATGGGTTTGACCAGGCGATGCGTCAGATCGAGTCCGAGGCGCGCTGGTTCTTGGACGCCGTTGAGGCGGTCGAGCCCGAGGCAGGAACGCCGGCGGACGATCCGAGAATGCACCAGTTCGATGATGTCTCGTCGGCCTTGATCTCGGTTCTTCGAGACGGGGCCGAGCTCTCGGCGAATCTCACCTTGGCGATCGCGTCCCCGCCCGAGGAGATGGTCAATTGGCTGGAACGCTCCCCAGCCCATGGCCGGATTACGGTCCATGCCGCTCCCCTTCGCGTCGACGGCGTGCTCCGCGAACAGCTCTTCGGCCGGCTGCGAACGGCGGTCCTCACGTCCGCCACAATGACTACCGACTCTTCGTTCGACTTCATCGCCGACCGGCTGG
>DASYWB010000014.1:0-6785 GCA_035936495.1 Thermomicrobiales bacterium | reverse complement strand
GTTCGGTACCGACTCCGGTCCCGGCACGTCGCGGTCTGGCGCCACGGCGGGGAGCGTCGCGGGCGGGCTATCGTCATCAACCCAATCGCGGGAGTTGGGCGGAGTCTGCCCCCTCACGATAATCGCCCTAATCATCGAAGGGTCACCGGGAAGCTCGAGGTCCGCCGTCTCTGCGGAGATAAGCGCCGCCTCAGTCGCCGCATGTTCCGCCCGCATTCGCTGCCGCGTCTCGGAATCAGCGGCCTCGTAGCGGTCCCAGTCTTCCTCGGTCCAAAAGGCGGCTGTTACGCTCTGGATAAGCGGAACCGAGCGAACCTTAGCCCTCTCGGCTAGTTTATCGAGCCGTTTGGTCAGTTGGCGCCGGCTCGTGACGCGCGTTCCTTTTGCCCGATGGGATCCTCGATTTCAGCCAAGCGGCGCTGAACGTCCCCGACTTGGAACACGGAGATATAGGCGCGACTCAGATTCGCTAGGATGCTCCCCCGGCCCGGTTCGACGGTACCCGCATGCACGTCGGCTATCGCTTGGAGTAGCAAATCCCCTACGTCGCGTAAATGTTCGGGAATCGCCTTCCCGGGTCGCATCGCCTTAGCCATCTCCCGCTTGCCGTTTTGCCGCCTCCGTGGTTTGCTACCCAGCACCACTTACCCCGGCGCGGTGTAGTCGTCGGGTATGACGTGGCCTGCATTCGTCTGGCAAGGTTGCCAGCCAATTTGGGAGGAACATGGGATGAAGGTGTATCGAGCAATCGCCGTCGTTGTCGCACTGTTGTTGGTTCTCGCTGGAACAGGCGTCGGCAGTGTGCAGGCGCAGACGCGCTTGTCCATCGCGACCGGCGGCACGGGCGGCGTCTACTATCCGTATGGTGGTGGTCTCGCCAATGTCCTTTCCGACAACCTCGAGGACGTCCAGGTAACGGCCGAGGTTACCGCGGCCTCGGTCGATAATATGCTCCTCATCGACAGTGGAGACGCCGACATGGCGTTTGTGCTTGGAGATACGGCCTACGACGCCGTCCAGGGCAATGAGCCGTTCGAGGAGCCGATCGACGCGGCGGCTCTGGCCACGCTCTATAACAACTACACGCACCTCGTGACCACGGAGGGCAGCGGCATCAACAGTGTCGCGGATCTCGAGGGGAAACGGGTTTCCGTGGGCTCGCCCGGAAGCGGGACCGAGGTCATTGCCAATCGCATGCTGGAGGCGGCCGGTCTGGACCCCGAGGAAGACATCGATCGCGATCAACTCGGTGCCGCCGAGTCGGCGGCCGCGATCAAGGACCGGAAGATCGACGCCTATTTCTGGTCGGGTGGTCTACCGACCGGATCGATCACCGACCTCGGGGCGACACCGAACATCGACCTGAAGTTGGTGCCGAACGCTGATTTGGTGTCAACGCTGCAGGAGACCTACGGCGAGTTCTACTCCACGGCCGAGATTCCTGCTGGTACCTATCCTGGTCAAGACGAGCCGGCCGAGGTCGTCGTCGTTCCCAACGTCCTGGTTGTGCCGGCGGATTTTGACGAGCAGCTCGCCTACGACGTTCTCCGCGTCATGTTCGAGCATCAGGACGAGCTTGTCACGGTCCATCCGGAGGCTAAGAACCTAACCTTAGAGAACGCGAGTCGTAACTCGCCGATCCCCTATCACCCGGGCGCCATTCGCTACTACGAGGAGCAGGGCGTGGAGGTGGGGGGCACGCCAGCGGCCAGCCCGGCGGCTTGAGGCCCCTCGACGATATGGCGGCATAAACCGGTGGTCCGGCAAGGATGGCAGCGCGGCGGCGTCGCGCTCCTGTGCGGCCTCCTTGCCTTGACCACGCTCGGCATTGCGGCTATGCCCACGGAGGCCGCGTCTACCCTCGTGGTCAGGCGAGCGGACGAGCAAGATGTCGTGCTCTGTCGCGCCGACGTCGCCGGGCAGTCATTCAGCCTCATCTTCACGCATTCGATGTACGGCGGTCAGGTGATCGAACGCTACGTCGTCAATGCCGATCAAACGATGAGCAGGACGTCGATCACGACGGATAACGCGGGCGCGGCCGAGTATTACGGTTCGTACGGCGAGGTGATCCGGGAAGCGGGAAGGTATAGATTGCGGGTGCCGCCGCTCCAGCTTGCCGAACTGCGGTTCATCGCCGATTCGACCGGTGACCATCGCCTTCGCTTCGGCGGACGTGAACGCCGATTAGCCCCTGCTGCTGGGCAGGCGGAACACCTGGTACTGAGGATCGAGAGCCTGTCACCGGCAAATGAGTGGCGTCACCGCTGTTGAGCGCCGCGATGCCGTTGGGGGATTCCTATGTCGTTGGAGTCGGAACGACCTTCCCGCCATCCCGAAGCCTCTGACAACGATGATCGCCTCGACATCGAGCGTCATGACGTCGAGGACGCCTATGTTAGCGACGTCCTCGGTGAGGAGCAGGCTCGGGAGCTCATCGAGCGCTACGAGGGGGAGGGGCAGCCGCGACGGCTCACCGGTGGCTGGGCGTGGGTCGCTTCGGCCATCGCGATCGGTCTGTCCCTCTACGCGCTCTACGTGACCCAAGCGACGATTCAAGCGCAGATCTACCGGACGACCTTTCTCGGCGCCGCGCTCGTCCTGACGTTCCTGCTCTATCCGGCGAGCCGGCGCTGGGGGACGCGGCTGAGCGTCCTGGACCTCCTCCTGGCCCTCGCCGGTCTGGCCACGGCACTCTATCCGCTGTGGGAGTACGACTCGTTCGTGCGCCGGGCAGTACGCCCGACCGAACTCGACGTCGTCATGGGCACCGTGCTCATCGTCTTGATCCTGGAGGCAACGCGCCGCACCGTCGGCTGGATTCTGCCCGCCCTCTCCATCTCGCTGCTCGCCTACGGGCGTTGGGGCTACCTGCTGCCCGGTGAGTATGGACACAAGGGGTATGAGCTGGACCGGATGGTTGGGAGTCTCTATATCACCTTGGAGGGGATCTTTGGGGTGCCCCTTGACGTCGCCGCTACCTACATCATCTTGTTTACCATCTACGGTGCGGTCCTCGAGTATTCCGGTGCCGGCAAGTTCTTCCTCGATTTCTCGCTCGCGGCGACCGGCCGAAGAGTTTCCGGCGCGGGCCGGACGACGACCATCGCTGGATTCATGTTAGGTACCGTATCGGGCAGTGGGGTGGCGACAACGGTGACACTGGGGTCCGTCGCGTGGCCGATGCTGAGGCGGGCGGGGTACTCGCCGGAGTCAGGAGGCGCGGTCCTATCCGCGGGCGGCATCGGCGCCATCCTGTCGCCGCCGACGCTGGGAGCGGCCGCGTTTCTCATCGCCGAGATCCTCCAGATCTCCTACCTGGAAGTCTTGAAGATGGCGACGATCCCCACGATCCTCTACTACCTCTCAATCTTCCTGATGATCGAGCTTGACTCGCGAAAGCTCGGCAATCGTGACGAGCGTATCGCTGGCCCCTCGGCGATGAATCTCACCAAACGCTACGGGTACCATTTCACGTCGCTCATCGCGATCGTGGCGCTGATGATGCTCGGGTTCACGCCCATCTCCGCGGTCTTCTGGGCGACGGGCCTTGCCTTCGTCCTGAGCTTCGTCCGCCGCGAAACCGCTCTCACCCCACGGCGATCGCTGCGCGCCCTCGAGTCCGGCGCGATCGGGACGCTCTCCGTGGCGGCGACAACCGCGACGGCCGGGATCATCGTCGGCATTTTCACCCTGACCGGCCTCGGGCTGAAGATGGCGGACCTCATCGTGGAACTGGCGAACGGCCAGCTGTTCTTCACCGTGGTGCTGACCGCGCTGGCGGTCTGGATCCTCGGCCTCGCGGTCCCAGTCACCGCTTCCTACATCATCGCCGCGGCTATTACCGCCCCTGCTCTGATCCAGATGGGTGTGCCGGATGTTGCCGCCCATATGTTCATCTTCTACTACGCTGTCCTATCCGAGGTTTCGCCACCCACGGCGCTGTCGCCCTTCGCCGCGGCCGCGATCACCGGCGGGAATCCTTTCAAGACGATGATGTTGACGTGGAAATACACGCTGCCCGCGTTCATCGTGCCGTTCATGTTTACCTTGAACCGCGACCAGGGTATCAATCTCCTGGCGCGAGGCGAGCTGAGCGACATCATCCTGTCGACCACGACCGCCTGCTTGGCCATCGCCGCGATGGTCGCCGGGGTCGGCGGCTGGCTCTTGCGACCGGTCAATCTCTTGGAGCGGGCCCTGCTCATCCCGGCGGCAGGATTCCTGCTCTACACCGGACCCTTTCAGGACGTGATCGGGTTGACGCTCTTGGTTACGGCCGTCGTCATCCACGCGCTTCGAACCCGGATCCCCGGGAGGTTGGCGCCTCGGTAGGCGCCGCTCCTCGCCCGCCGGGGCGGAACTGAGCTTGTGACCAATTGCCCGTTCGACTAAAATGCGAGCCAGTCGATGGGCCTGTAGCTCAGCGGTAGAGCACGGGGCTCATAACCCCAGGGTCGCAGGTTCGATCCCTGCCGGGCCCACCACACCAGGCTAGGGCGTTGAGATACGTTAGGATCAGCGACGAGGAGGATGCGGCATCGACGTCCACACCGGTGATGAGGTTGCAGACCACGTAGCGCCGGTTGCGGCTGATCCAGCGCTCCCAGCGAGTCGGGAAGTTGCCCTTCGGATAGCAGATGTCATCTCCGATACGCCGGCCGCGGATACCCGGGTGCTCGAGATTCACGCCCTCTCGACGATAGCCGACTACTTCGTTGTCTGTTCAGGTGCGAACGAGCGGCAATTGCGTGCTATCAATCGAGAGGTTCTCGAACGCATGGCGGAAGATGGCATACGGCCAATTCGGTCCGAAGGAGACACGCACTCGGGATGGATACTCCTGGACTATGGCGGCATCATCGTTCACATATTCGATGCCGAGCAGCGAGCGTTCTACCGGCTGGAAGAGATGTGGGCCGCGGCACCAACCCTTCTCGCGATTCAGTAAGGTG
This sequence comes from Thermomicrobiales bacterium, assembly GCA_035936495.1. GTDB lineage: Bacteria > Chloroflexota > Chloroflexia > Thermomicrobiales > UBA6265 > DASYWB01. The sequence continues at coordinate 1,830 of DASYWB010000014.1, read as the reverse complement.
TGGGTATGGGTCACATGGGCGTGACACGTCTTCGGGATAGGCTTCGGTCCGGCTCAGCAGAATCACGGAAGCTCCCAGCTCGGGCTGTCCCGTTTGCCGTGGGAGCGGCGGTTGGCGTCGCCGCCGGCACGGTGGCGGGCGTGCTGCTGGGTCAGGAGATAGGCCGGGCGGTCAGCGGGCTCATCAGCGCCGTCGACCGCCGGCCCGCTCCGAACGAAGAGCCGCGGTTCGACCTGCTGCTCCAATAGTCTCGTCGTGACCCCCGGAACAAAATGCCGCCTAACCCTGATCTCGGATAGAGGCGGGTCGGAATGGACCACCGCAGCCGCCCCGCGGAATCATCCGGAAGCATGCAACCAGAGCCGGTAATATCAGACCGATCCGGCGGGCAGGGCAACGCGCCCCTTCGCTCGATCTGCTAGACGCGGCTCCCTTCGAATCCGGGCACCGGGTGCGCTGAGGTCAACTCCCGGACTTCGCTCTCAACGCGCTGTCGTGTCGCCTCATCGTCCGGCGCCCGGAGACGCTCGGCGATGAGGGCCGCGACCTTCTCGACCTCCGCCTCACCAAAGCCCCGTGTGGTGATCGCCGGCGTTCCAAGCCGGATGCCGCTCGTCTGCATCGGGGATCGCGTCTCGCCGGGGATCGTGTTGCGGTTGGCAGAGATACCGACCTCGTCGAGCAGGCGCTCCGCCTTCCGACCGCTAATCCCCGCCACACCGACGTCAATGAGCAAAAGATGTGTGTCGGTGCCGCCGGAAATGACCGGGAAGCCGAGGTCGATCATCTTTCGTGCCATTGCCTGGGCATTGGCGATGACCCGCTGGCCATATTGCCGGAAGGCATCAGTCTGGGCTTCCGCGAACGCGACCGCCTTGCCGGCAATGACGTGCATCAGAGGCCCGCCCTGGATACCGGGGAAGACCGTCTTATCGATCGCCTGCGCGTGCTCCTCGGAGCAAAGGATCAGACCGCCTCGTGGACCGCGGAGCGTCTTGTGGGTCGTGCTCATCGTGACGTGGGCGTGGGGAATCGGAGAAGGATGGAGACCGGCCGCGATCAAGCCGGCCGGATGAGCGATATCGGCGAAAAGATAGGCGCCGACCTCATCGGCGACCGCGCGAAAGCGAGCGAAGTCGATGGTCCGGCTGTAGGCGCTTGCCCCGGCGATAATGGCCCGGGGCCGGACCTCCTTCGCCTTGGCGAGGAGAGCGTCATAGTCGATGAGTCCGGTGTTCGTGTCCAACCTGTAGTGGTGAGCATCGAACAGCCGCCCCGAGAAGTTGATGTCCCGGCCATGGGTGAGGTGCCCGCCCTCCTGTAGGCTCAGACCCAAGAGGCGGTCACCCGGTTCGATGAGGGCAAGGTAGGCGGCAAGATTGGCGTTCGCTCCCGAGTGAGGTTGGACGTTGGCATGCTCAGCGCCAAATAGGGCTTTCGCCCGGTCGATGGCCAGGGTTTCCACCTCATCGACATACTCACAACCGCCGTAGTATCGCTTTCCCGGATACCCCTCCGCGTACTTGTTGGTCAGCATGCTGCCAACGGCCTGCAACACCGCGTCGCTCACATAATTCTCGGAGGCGATGAGCTCGATGTTGTCCCGCTGACGGTGACGCTCACGATCGATGGCACCGGCCACCTCGTTATCGAGGTCGCTCAGCAAAGGCGCGGTTAGCATGGCGGCTCCTCCTCCCCTCTTGGGCTGGTTTACCCATCGCAACGCGCCCCGGCACCGGGCCGCGGAGGTCGAGGGGCGGTCTTCTCAGGCCGCTAGTGTACCATCGGCCGTACGACTCCTCGCGGGAAATCTCTCCAGCGAGCTTGGGC
>DASYWB010000013.1:0-6383 GCA_035936495.1 Thermomicrobiales bacterium | reverse complement strand
GACCGAGGCAACGGCGATCATGCCAACGCCGACGGTTGGCGTGGTGGGTGTCCTCGATGACGTCACTCGCCACGCGACGATGCGCTGGCGTGACGGTGACGTGGTCCTGTTGCTAGGCGGTCAGGCGCCTTCACTCGGCGGCAGTGAGTACGTTGCCGTCCAGCACGGCCTGACCATCGGATCGCCCCCCGCCCTGGACCTGGATCTGGAAGCACGCGTCCAACGGCTTGCCCGCGGGCTCATCGAGGAGGGAATCACGCAGACGGCGCACGATTGTGGACTCGGCGGCCTGATGGTCGCACTATCCGAGATGGCGCTGCTCAGCGACATAGGCATCGTCATGGACGACGAGACGATCCGCGCCGAAGGGGACCGCCGCGATCGTCATTGGTTTGGTGAGGCTCCCTCTCGCATCATTGTCGGCGTCCCTTCACGCCGGGTGGAGGAGGTGCATAGACGCGCGCGCGAGGCAGGAGTGCCCTCCACCCTGCTGGGGGTGGCGCGAGGCGAAGAGATCGTAGCGGGAGCAGTCCGTCTGACCTTGGAAGAGGCGCGGGCGGCGTGGGAGTCGGCCCTGATTGGATGAGGGGCGCGGACGGCGAGGGGGAGAACATGTGGGACGATAAGCCACACGAGGAATGCGGCATCTTCGGCATCTACGCACCCGGGGAAGACGTCGCCCGGCTTACGTTCTTCGCCCTCTACGCGCTCCAGCACCGTGGTCAGGAAAGCGCCGGTATCGCCACGAGCGATGGGCACCGAGTCGCCGTCACCACGCGCCTTGGGCTCGTTAGCCAAGCGTTTACCGAGGAGGACCTGCGGGGACACGGGGGTCCGATGGCGATCGGCCATACGCGCTACTCGACCGCCGGCTCGAACCAGGCCTGCAACGCCGGGCCGATCAGGGCCGAAACAGATCTCGGGCCGATTGCCGTCGCGCACAATGGCAATGTGACCAATGCTTATGCCCTCCGATCCGAGATGGAGGAACAGGGCGAGCGCTTCGTCACCTCCACAGATAGCGAGGTGCTCACCCGCCTGATCGCGCGCTCTCCCGGCACCGATCTTGTCGGCAAAGTGCGCCGCGCGATGGCCAGGATGATCGGCGCCTACAGCTTAGCGATCCTAAGCCGGGACAGGTTGATCGCGGTGCGTGACCCGCTCGGGGTGCGTCCCCTCTGTCTCGGCCGGCTCGGCCAGCATTGGGTCACCGCTTCGGAGAGCTGTGCGCTGGCTACGATCGGGGCCGAGTTCGTGCGCGAGATCCAGCCGGGCGAGATCATCGAAATCGATGAGACGGGCTGCCGTTCCCATGGGACCGGGGGCGAGCAGCGACGTCCCGCGATGTGCCTCTTCGAGCTGATCTACTTCGCGCGCCCCGACAGCGTGATCCACGGCCAGAGGCTCCATCTCGTTCGCCAGCGGATGGGAGAGCAGCTGGCTGCTGAGTGCCCCGTCGACGCGGACGTCGTGGTGGGACTGCCGGATAGCGCCGTGCCGGCGGCGATCGGATATGCCCGCGCCTCGGGGATCCTGTATGCCGAGGCATTGATCAAGAACCGCTATATTGGCCGCACGTTCATCCAGCCGGATCAGCGCCTGCGGGAGACGGGCGTGTCGCTCAAGTTCAATGTGCTCCCCGAGGTGGTTGAGGGGAAACGGGTGATCCTTGTCGACGACACGATCGTGCGCGGCACGACGAGCCGTCCGATTGTCCAACTTCTCCGCGGCGCTGGCGCAAAAGAGGTTCACATGCGAGTCCATGCGCCGCCGATGATGTGGCCCTGTTACCTGGGCGTCGATTTAGCAAGGCGCGAGGAACTGATTGCGGCCCGGATGACGGTTCCAGAGATCGGACGGTTTATCGGCGCCGACAGTATCGGGTACCTTTCACTTGAGGGACTGTTGTCAGCCATCGATGCGCCGGGAGCGGGCTTCTGCACCGGCTGTTTGACGGGGAATTATCCGGTTCCCGTCCAACTCGGGCTCGACAAGCTCATTCTGGAGCGGGTTTGAGGAGCGCGGAGACGAGACGCTCTTCAGTCTATGGCAGCGATGCCGGGAGGAAGTCAGTGTCAGCGATATCCGCGGAAACCACGAGTCCGGCCCAAGCTGCATTGAGACGCACGCCGCTCTTCGACCGCCATGTCGGCCTTGGTGCGCGAATGGTCCCGTTCGCCGGATGGGAGATGCCCGTCCAGTACAGTGGCGTTCTCGCGGAACACCGCGCCGTGCGTTCGGCGGCCGGCCTCTTCGATCTCGGCCACATGGGGCAGGGGGCTGTCAGGGGCCCGGATGCGCTGCCATTCTTGCAGTACGTCACGTCGAACGACGTCGCGCGGCTGGAGCCGGGACAGGCGCAGTATGGCCTGTTGCCCAATCCCGATGGCGGCGTGATCGATGACATCATTACCTATCGCCGGCCGGACGGCGACGGCTACATGGTGGTCATCAACGCCGCCAACGCCGAGAAGGATGTCTCATGGCTCCATGAGGTCCGATCGCAGCGGACCGACCTCGATGTCGAGGTCACGGACATCTCGGACCGGCTCGGCATGATCGCGATCCAGGGACCGCGCGCCGAGGAGATCGTCCAACGGTTGACTGATGACGACCTCTCCACCGTCGGCGGCTTCTCCTGGCGACAGGTGACCGTCGCGGGCATCCCGCTCATGATCGCCCGGACCGGCTATACCGGCGAGGACGGCTTCGAGTTCTATCCGCCAATCGACCAAACAGGCGCTCTTTGGGATGCGCTGATGAACGAAGGGGCGTCAGTCGGGTTGGTGGCAGTCGGTCTCGGCGCGCGCGATACGTTGCGCCTCGAGGCCCGCATGCCGCTCTATGGAAACGAGCTCACCGACGACATCAGCGCGCTAGAAGCCGGGCTGGGTTGGGCGGTCAAGCTCGATAAAGGGGAGTTCATCGGACGAGAAGCGATCCAAAGGGTCAAAGACGAGGGGCCGTCCCGGCGGACGGTAGGGTTTCGGATGATTGGCCGCTCCGGAACCCCGCGAGCGCACTTCCCGGTTCAAGTGGACGGCAGTGACGCGGGTTTCGTGACGAGCGGTGCGTTCTCCCCAACACTCGACGCGAACATCGGTCTCGCGCTCGTCCGGCGCGACGTGGCCGGAGTCGGTAAGCCGCTTGACGTGATCATCCGCGACAAACCGACGCCCGCCACGCAGGTTAAACTACCCTTCTACCGCCGATCCGAGAACGGATGAGCCAGACAAGGAGCATACCCCTGATGTCCACGCCGCCGGACCTGAAATATACGAAGACGCACGAATGGGTCAAGATCGATGGTGACAGGGTCACCATTGGCATTACGGACTACGCTCAGGGCGAGTTGGGAGACATCACCTATTTGGAGCTGCCCGAGATCGGAGATGATCTGTCTCAGGCAAAACCGTTGGGTGTGGTCGAGTCGGTCAAGGCCGCATCTGACATCTATGCACCCGTGGATGGCGAGGTTGTCGAACGTAACGCCGAGGTCATCGAGGCGCCCGACTTGGTCAACAGCTCGCCCTACGACAAGGCGTGGCTGCTCAAGATCCGGCTCAATGATGCCAGCCAAGTCGACGAGCTGATGGACGCCAGCGCGTACGACGGCTTCGTCGAATCCGCGACCCACTAAGCCTCGTCGGGATTTTCACTCAAGAGGGACGAAATCGGTGACGTTCAATCCACATACTGATGCCGATCGCGCCGAGATGACCGCGGTCGTCGGCGTCGACTCCGTTAGCTCGCTCTTCGATGCCGTGCCGGAGCACGTTCGCTTTCCCACGCTCCAGTTGCCTCCGTCGCTGACGGAGATGGAGGCGGCACAGCGGCTCTCCGCCCTGGCGGCAAGGAACTTGGTCCCCGAGCCAGGCGCCACGTTCCTCGGAGCCGGTTCCTACCAGCACTTTATTCCCGCGACCGTCGGGCAGATCCTCTCACGGGGCGAGTTCTACACGGCCTACACGCCCTATCAGCCAGAAGTTGCCCAGGGAACGCTGCAAACGATCTATGAATACCAGAGTATGGTGGCGTCTCTCCTCGGCATGGAGGTTGCCAACGCCTCCATGTACGACGGGGCGACCGCGCTCGCGGAAGGGGCGCTGATGGCGGTGTCCACGAGCCGGAAGCGCCAGCGAGTGGTGGTTAGCGGAACCGTGCATCCGAGCTACCGCGAGGTCCTGCGGACCTATCTCACGGGTTTGGACGTCGAGCTCATCGAGCTGCCGGTGCCCGTGGACGGGTTAGTCACGATGCCCGAGGACATCGCTCCTCACCTCGATGAGCGCCTCGCGTCGGTCGTGGTTCAGTACCCGAACTTTTTCGGGGGCATCGAAGAGATCCGGGAGATGGCCAACTCGGTCCACGCCGCGGGCGGCAAGCTGGTTGTCAGCACCTATCCGGTCGCCCTCGGCTTAGTGAAGTCGCCGGGGGAGCTCGGGGCGGACATCGTGACCGCCGAAGGACAGTCGCTCGGCGTCGCCCAGAGCTATGGAGGTCCCTACGTCGGCTTGCTCGCCTCCCGCCGCGAGCTCGTGCGGCAGATGCCCGGCCGCCTGGCCGGTTTGACGCACGATTCGGAAGGCAAGCGCGGCTTTGTTCTCGCCCTTCAGACGCGTGAGCAGCACATCCGCCGTGAGAAGGCCACGAGCAACATCTGTACGAACCAAGGGCTGATGGCCACCGCGGCCACAGTCTACATGGCGACCCTCGGCCCTCAGGGTTTCCGCGAGGTCAGCCAGCGGTGCTATCAAAACGCCCATTACCTCGCGAGCCGGCTGCAGGGAACCGCCGGCTGTGAGCTGGTGATGAGCGCACCCTATTTCCATGAGTTCCCGGTCCGGCTGCAGGAGCCGATCGCGGACGCCAACCGCCGGCTCGCCGAGCATGGGATCATCGGCGGCTACGGTCTCGGGAACGTGAGCCCGCGCCTCGAGGGATCGATGCTCGTCTGCTGCACCGAACTCCAGAACAAAGCGGCGATTGATCGCTTCGTGGAGGTTCTGAGCGCGTAGTCTGGAGGGACATCAATTCGACCGCAAGCTCCTGACAATATCCCAAGTAGGCGCTACCTTGCTATACTCACTTGCTGTTCCCGTGGGGTAGTCCGGCCATGGCCGAGCGAGGCCATGGTAGAGAGAACCCTAGAGTGCCTGGATATCCGTGACCAAGCCCATCGTCGCCATCGTCGGGCGACCCAATGTTGGAAAATCGACGCTTTTCAACCGCCTTGTCGGCGAACGACGCGCCATCGTCGAAGACCTCCCCGGTACCACGCGGGACCGGGTCTACGGTACGTGTGACTGGGGCGGTGTCGACTTCACCTTGGTCGATACGGGGGGGCTGCAAGACGAGGAAGAGATCGCGGGATCGTCGACGACGGAGATAGCCCGCTTTACCCGCGAGCAAGCGACGAGCGCCATCTCCGAAGCGGACGTGATCATCTTCGTCGTCGACGGGAAGGCTGGTATGACGGCGGGTGACCAGGAGGTCGCCGATCTCCTCCGGAGAGCCCATAAACCGACCGTGCTCGCGGTCAACAAGGCGGATAGCTCTGATCGCCGAGCCGCCGCCGTGGAGTTCTACAATCTCGGGCTGGGCAACCCGATCGCGATCTCCGCCTATCACGGATCAGGCACCGGTGACCTGCTCGACCGGGTGGTCGAAGGACTTCCGGAAACTGAGGAAGAGCCGGAGACTGAAGGTCCCCGCATCGCGATTGTCGGCCGGCCCAATGTCGGCAAGAGCCGGCTGCTCAACGCGCTCTTGGGTCAAGAGCGGGCGATCGTCAGCGATCAACCGGGGACGACGCGCGATAGTCTCGACACCGAGATCATCTGGGCCGGGCTGCCGCTGACCCTAGTCGACACCGCCGGAATCCGGCGGCGCGGCCGAGTCGAGCACGGGATCGAACATTTCAGCGTGATCCGCTCGATGCGGGCCATTGATCGTGCCGACATGGTCTTGATGGTTATCGACGCCACCGAGGGGTTCACCGCCCAGGACCTGCATATCGCGGGGTACGTTGAAGAGCAGAAGAAGGGGATGGTCGTCGTCGTCAACAAGTGGGACCTGGTCGAGAAAGACACCCACACGATGGAGGACTACCGCCAGAAGGCCCGAGAAGCATTGGACTTCATGCCGTATGCCCCACTGGTGTTCATCTCCGCCAAGTTCGGTCAGCGTGTGCAACACGTTCTCGAGACGGCGCTGTTGGTCATAGAGGAGCGGGACAAGCGCGTTCCGACCGCAGCCCTGAACAAATTGCTGCGAGAGGCGGTCGCCACGCATCCGCCCGCCAGCCGTCCTGGAAAGTGGCTCAAGTTCTACTACGCGACCCAGGTCGACGTTTCGCCTCCGACGTTCGTCTTCTTCTGCAA
>DASYWB010000012.1:0-12217 GCA_035936495.1 Thermomicrobiales bacterium | reverse complement strand
ATATCGGGTTGGGAGGTGGGACTATGGCATGGCAACTCCAGGAAGCCAAGCAGCGCTTCAGCGAAGTCGTGCGATTAGCGATCGAAGATGGCCCTCAAACGGTCACCCGGCACGGCAGAGAAGCTGTCGTCATTGTCAAGGCCGACGATTTCCGGCGCCTAAACCGACAACGTGATTTCAAGGCGTTCCTCCTGTCCGCGCCGGACATGGACATGCTCGATCTTCGGCGTGACCAAAGCATGCCGAGAGACATTGATGTGACATGAGTTATCTGATGGACACGAATGTCCTGTCCGAGGCTCGCAAGGGAAGCCGCGCCGCACTAGGTGTTAGGAATTGGTTGGTTTCCGTCGATGCGGAGGATCTCTATGTTAGCGTTCTCGCACTTGGGGAAATTCGTCGGGGAATCGAAAAGCTACGCCCCCAGGACCCTGATCAAGCGCATGTTATCGAACGCTGGCTCGAAACGCTGCATCAGGAATTTTCGGATAGAGTCGTTCCGGTATCTCTCGCCGTCGCCGACGAATGGGGAAGGATGAGTCCGCTGAACCCATTACCCGCCATCGATGGACTCATGGCGGCAACCGCGAAGGTGATGAACCTGACGATGGTAACGCGTAATGTGAGGCACTACGCGGGAACCGATCTGCGACTCTTGAACCCGTTCGACGACACAAGCGTCAGGTTTCGCTAAACTCGCTGGTGGCAAAGGATGAATATGCAGGCAGACAACCGTCCGGAACCGCCGTTCGCCGCCCCGCCGAAGGAGATGGTGGAGGCCTTTCTCGACTACCAGCGGGCGACGCTGCTCTGGAAGATTGACGGGCTGAGCGACGAGGATCTCCGCCGGTCATTCCCACCCTCCACCATGACCTTGCTTGGCATGGTCAAGCATCTTGCCTACGTCGAGCGATGGTGGTTCGGTATCGTCTTCGCCGGCGTGGACCTGCCGGATCCCTGGACCAAGGAAGATCCTGACGCCGACTGGCGCGTCGAGCCAGGCGAGACGGCTGCTTCCATCGTTGACTTTTACAAGGGTGAAATCGAACGGTCGCGGTCTATTGTCGCGGCCGCCGCCTGGGATGATCGGGCGCAGCGACCCGGCAAGGAGCAAACACTCGGCTGGATCCTCACCCATATGGTCGAAGAGGTTGCTCGCCACAACGGCCACGCCGATATCTTCCGCGAGCGGATCGACGGCAAGACCGGCGAATAGAAGGGGTTCGTCAGGGCCAGAAATACCCTTGACTTGCCATCACTCCGCGTGGATGATGGACGTGTTGACATCTCACCTACAAATCAACCTGATTCTATTCAGGATCATCGCCGTGCCTGACCTCTTGCCTGATCGCATTCCCTGGTTCATTGCCGGACCAACGCTTGGCTTGCTCATCGTCGGGATGTTCGCGCTCGCCAACAAACCGCTCGGCTCCGTCGGCGCCTACGGCCAGGTGCTTTCGCTGGCGCGATTCCGATCAGCATCCGAACCCTGGCGCATATGGTTTTTCGGCGGCATCCTCGCCGGTGGGATGCTCGCGGGACTGATGCGTGGCGACCTCGCGTTCGGCTTCGGATTTGGCGCACTGGCGGACGAGCTGCCAATGCCGGCGCTGATCCTTGCGTTGCTTGCCGGCGGTCTTCTCATGGGCTACGGTGCCCGCTGGGGCGGTGGCTGCACCATGGGCCACGGGCTCTGTGGCAGCTCGACCCGCTCTCCCGGCAGCATTGCCGCGATGATGACGTTCATGGCGACGGCCGTGGTGGTGACATTCCTCATCTCGATGTTGATCGGAGGTGCACTGTGACGATCAACCGATTGGGACTGCTCTTTGGCGTCATCTTCGGGTTCACCGTCAGGGGTGCGAGACTGACCGATTACGATGTCATTCACCGGATGCTCAAGTTCCAGGATTTAGAGCCGTTCCTGATCATGGGGTCGGCCGTTGGCGTGGCGGCCCCATTGCTCTGGATGATGGAGCGACGCGGGTGGGTTACGCCATTGGGCGGGAAGTTGACGTTCTCCCGCTCCTCGATCTCGCGCCATCACGTCACCGGCAGCATGCTGTTTGGCACGGGCTGGGCGATTGCCGGCACCTGTCCGGCGCCCGCGCTGGCGATGATCGGCTCCGGCCGTGTCCTCGGCCTAGTCACGGTCGTGGGTATCTTCGGTGGCGTCATGCTGCGCGACGCCGTGGTGGCGAGAGAGGCAACACGTGTGGCAGCGCCCCCGGTCATTGAGCCAGCAACAATTGGCGTGTAGTCGAGCGCGCTTCCGCTAGCCCGCATCAACGTCTAGAAGTAACTGGAACCGCACGCTCGACGGCCGGCCGTCGCTTCCCGTCTCGAAATCCCACGGCACGGTCGTCCGGACCCAGCCGCTCCTATCGTCGCTGATGCGGATCTCGTACCAGACGTCGTAGGCCTCCGCGCTCGTTTCGGTGCTGTCTTCCGCGCCGGTATTGATGGCCAAGAGCGGGTAGGTCGTGCCCGGACTGAGCGTGAGCGCACCTGTCTGGCGTGCATCGTCGTCGCCTTCCGGCCCGGACCAGACTTCCGCCACAGTGATCAGGGGTTCAGGAGCAACAACCACCTCGCCCAAGGGTTCTGACGTTGCTTCATCGAAGGTCCGGCTGTTGATCACATGGGTCGGGTTGAGCCAGCCCATCGCGGACGGGTGTTCCGGTGCGTCTATGGGCCAATAGCCGGGGCCGGGGAGACAATTCCGTCCGCACTGGAAGCCATAGCGCGGGTTCTCTCCATTGACCTCCGGCGTCGTCAGGAAGGTCCGGACCTCAAAATGGAGATGGCTGGGCACGTCGTCCGAGCGAGCCAGGACCGTGCCGAGCAGATCACCACGTTCGACACGATCGCCCTCGGTCACATTCAGGGCGTAGTCCAAGTGCCCATACATTGAGAAGAGGCCATCTTCATGGGCGACGATGACCACCCGGCCGGGATAGTCGGAACCAGCAAAGACGACCTCACCATCGGCAGCGGCATAGACGTTCGCGCCCGCGCTATTGCCGTCCAACGCATACCAGTCTTCACCAGTGTGCCAGTAGCCTGGTCGATACCACGTGTTCTCGACCGCGTAGCCATGGCGAACATAGAAGCCCACGCCGAGCGGCTCACTCGGCATACCGATAGGGTACGAGTAGGCCAGGCGGTCCGACGTATCCGTCTGCACATGTGATGCACGGGCCGTGAATGGCGCGGCGATGACGGCGAGCATGAGCGCCAGGATGCAAGTGGATACGCGGGAAAGCGACTGCTGTTTCAATGCTTGCTCCTTTGCTCACTAGCCGGTATCTGGATGCGGCAGACGGATCGGGTAGAGACGAGGCATGGCATGCCACTACATTTTCGATCGCGTTGCCTGGTTCTTCATACGGCCGTAGGAGAGAGTGCGCTCACGACCGGGTGACCGTGCAGCACGGGATGATTCAACCAAGGATACGTCCTTCGACAAGCTGACTCATCGCCCGTATGCTTGCGCCTATGCGAACGTACGTTCCCTTTGTGGTGAAGATGCATGGCGCGACAGGGTAAAGGGCGGCGAACGCGGCGCGGCAGGACCCGCACCTGGCGTGCCCGGCTGGCGATCGTGCTTTTCGCGGTTCTGGCGCTCTTTGCCATCGAGCAACCAGTCCTCGTGGCACTCAGTCTGATTGGCAGTACGCTTTTGGTCGTGACACTCGTCGTCGGGAGACGCTGGCGGCAACGGCGAACGAGGCTACAACGGACACGAACGCTGGATGGGCTGCTGGCGCTCTCGCCGGCGGACTTCGAGCTAGCGATAGGCGAGCTCTTTCGGGCACTCGGCTATCAACGCTTGCGGCGCGTCGGCGGCGCGGGCGACCTCGGTGTTGATCTCATCGGATCTGATCCCGATGGACGACCCGTCATCGTGCAATGCAAGCGCTATGGAATCACGAACCGGGTCGGCTCCCCGGCAATCCAGACCTTTCTCGGGATGGTTGTCCACCATGGTGCTGAGCGCGGCATCTTCGTAACGACGTCTGGCTATACCGCGCCGGCGATCGCCCTCGCTGGCAATGCGACCGTCCCGATCACGTTGGTCGATGGCCCGGAGATCATCCGACTGGCAGCGTACGCGCGCGAGCAGGCCGGGGTATGGTGAACGCGATCCGGGTGACGGAGCATTCAAAGAGCATTTGCAAAGCTCGGAACGCTTTGAAAGAATTTGATCGATTTCTTTAAAAGAGCAGACGGACGTAGGCGGCCGATTCGTAGAAACCACGCGAGCGGACACATCACCTCAATCCAAGTACCTGTGTCTCTTTCGCGTCACCGTTCCGACCGCCCCAAGTGCTGGTAAGGACGGACCATGACCGCAATCACCGGGAGAGAAGCAACGGCCGAGGCACTCACCGAGCATCCCGAGGCCGGGCATGGCCAGGTGCCCGAGACGTTCCGGGAGCGGTATGAACGCGCGCTGGCCAATCCCCGATTGTCGCGCAACCTGACGAATTTCCAGCGATCGTGGCGGGCCTCTCGCGGCGCGATGGTCGCGGAAGTCGATTTCGCGGCATTGCGAGCGAGGCTCAAGGCGGCGAAGACGGATGTCGTCGCCAACCTCGATCGGTACCTCGATCAGTTTCAGGCCAATGCCGAGCGGGCGGGTGCGGTGGTTCACCGAGCGGCAAGCGCGGAGGAGGCGAACCGAATCGTGCGCGACCTCGCGCGGTCGCATGGCGTCACGGTGGTCGCGAAGTCGAAGTCGATGGTCAGCGAGGAGATCGATCTCAACCACGTTCTAGCACCGGAGGGCATCGAGGCGGTCGAGACGGACCTGGGGGAGTGGATCGTCCAACTGCTGGGTGAGCGACCCAGCCATCTCGTGATGCCGGCGATCCACCTGGCACGCCAGCAGGTTGGCGAGGTCTTCACCGAAAAGCTGGGTTACGAGGTCCCCCGCGAGGACGTGGCCGAGCAGGTGCGGGTGGCGCGGGGCGAGTTGCGGAAGGTCTTCTTCACGGCCGGGATGGGTGTGACCGGCTCGAACGCGCTCATCGCCGAGAGCGGCACCGTGATGATGCTGACGAACGAGGGCAACGGTCGCCTCTGCTCGTCGGTGCCGCCAGTCCACGTCGTCCTGGCCGGCATTGAGAAGCTGGTTCCAACCTTCGAGGACGCGGTGACGCAGTTGCGTCTGCTCGCTCGCAGCGCGACCGCCCAGCGCCTGACGTCGTACTCGACCTTTATCACCGGCCCGACGCCGGGCCACGAGATGCACGTCATCCTGGTCGATAACGGACGGCGAGAGATGGCCGCGCGGCCGGAGTTCATGGAGGCACTGCACTGCATCCGGTGCGCCGCTTGCGCCAACGTCTGCCCTCCCTATCGGGAGGTCGGCGGCCACGTCTTCGGGCATATCTATACCGGCGCGATCGGGCTGGTCGTGACGCCGTTCCATCATGGGTTAGAGGCCGACGCGGGGCCGCAGAGCCTCTGCCTCTCCTGCAATGCATGCGAGACCGTTTGTCCGGTCGGCATCCCCCTGCCGCGCCAGATTCTGGACGTGCGGAAGATGGTCGTCGCCAAGAAGGGCTTGCCGCGCGTGAAGCGGGTGGCGCTGGGGACGCTGGCCCGGCCCAGGGTCTTCGATCTCGCGACCCGAATCGGCCAGCGCGCGCAGCTCCCGGCAACGCGCGGCGGCCGATTCGTCCGGATGCGGCGAGCACCGATCCTCCGTCGGCAGACACGGTGGCGCAGCATGCCCGCCCTCGCGAGGAGACCCCTACGAGACCGAACGCCGACCGGCACGGCCATCGCCGCTGGCGAACCGGTGGTGCCAAATGGCGCCGCCGGGCTAACAGTCGCGCTCTTCCCCGGCTGCATGACCGACCGGCTCTACCCGGAGCAAGGGGAAGCAATCGCGACGACGCTGCGACATCTCGGCGCGCGGGTCGCCTTTCCCATGGGGCTCAACTGCTGCGGACTGCCCGCGAACAACAGCGGTGACGCGGCCGATGCGCGCCGCATGGCACGGCAGACGATCCGAGCGCTCGAAGCTGTCGAGGCGGACTACGTCATTTCAGGTAGCGCGAGCTGCGTCGCGATGCTGAGCCAGGATTACCTGCACCTCTTCCGGGATGAGCCCGCATGGCTCTCGCGGGCGGAGGCGTTGGCGGAGCGGGTGATGGACTTCACGTCGTTCATCGACCGGGTGGCGAACCTTCCCGCCGGCAGCCTGGCGGGTGAGGAGACGAGGGTGGTGGCCTATCACGATTCCTGCCAGGGCTTGAATGCGCTCGGCCTGCGAGAGGAGCCGCGCCGCCTGCTGCGGGACGTGCTGGGCTATGAGGTCCGCGACCTAGACGAGAACGCGCTCTGCTGCGGTTTCGGCGGATCTTTCAGCTTCGACTATCCGGAGGTCGCCGAGCGGCTAATGAACCGCAAGCTCGATGACGCGGAGGCGACGGGTGCCCCGATGCTGGTCACCGACAATCAGGGCTGCATCATGCACCTACGCGGAGGCTGCGACGCGGCGGGCCGTCCGCTGGATGTCCGCCACCTGGCGGAGCTGGTCGCCGAACGGCTGAGTGAGCGCGGTCAGGCATGAGCGCTGCCGGGGAGGGCCGAGCATGGGTTGGCGCGGTTGCTCGAATCCCGTAGGATGCCGGGACTGGATAGCGTCTTTGATCGTCTCGTGGGAAGGACAGCGCTCGTGCCTCTTTGTCTCTATACCATGCATGGCAACGAATCGCCGCGCCTTGGCCTGATCGCGGGCGACCATGTGCTCGACTTGGAGGAAACCGGTGAACCGGCGAGCTTGGCCGAGGCGCTGGCAATGAGCGCAAGTGACCTGCGCGAGCGATTGGACACGGCGCTCGTCGCCGGTCCGGCGGGGCATCCGCATTCCGTCGTGCACTGTGTTGCACCAATCGACCGGCAGGAGGTCTGGGCCGCAGGCGTGACCTACCTGCGGTCGCGGGATGCCCGGATGGAGGAATCGACCGAGCAGGACGTCTACGAGCGGGTCTACGACGCCGAGCGTCCCGAGGTCTTCCTGAAGGCGACGCCGGACCGGGTCTCTGGTCCTGGCGAGGCAATCGCGATTCGCGGTGATTCGACGTGGGATGTGCCCGAGCCGGAACTGGTTCTGGTCATCAACCGGGATGGGGAGACCGTCGGCTATACCGTTGGCAATGACGTCTCGTCGCGGAGCATCGAGGGCGAGAACCCGATCTATCTGCCCCAAGCGAAGATCTACTCGGCCTGCGCCGCGCTGGGACCGGTCATCGCGCTGGCCTGGGAGGTGCCCCGGGTGGATGACCTGGCTATCCGGCTCATCATCCGCCGCAATGGCGAGGTCTTCTTCGAGGAAGAGACGTCCACATCACAAATCCACCGGCCATTCAGCGTGCTGACCGATTATCTCCGACGCTATCAGCGATTCGATCACGGTGTCTTCCTCATGACCGGCACGGGGATCATCCCGCCGTCCGAGTTTACGTTGGAAGACGGTGACGACGTGGAGATCAGCATCGACCAGGTCGGAACGCTGCGTAATCCGGTCAGACGCCTGGACAGGGTCGGCTAACAACGTAGCCTCGGGCATCGGCCTTGCATTCCGGCGCCAACCGAAAGGGGTCTTTGCGATGGCCGAGTCGTTCGAGATCGTCTTGCCCGCCGCCGGTTCAGCGGACTATCAAACCGGCTCAGTCTTCTTCGTGGGGACCGCAACCGTCCTGCTCCGCTACGCCGGGTTCACCATCCTGACCGATCCCAACTTCATCCACCGCCATGAGAAGGTCCGGCTGGGCTACGGTCTCAGCTCGCGGCGATTGACGGAGCCCGCGCTGGACATCAAGGATCTGCCGCCGATCGATCTGGTTGTTCTCTCCCACCTGCACGAGGACCATTTTGATCGCCTGGTCGCTCGCGAGCTCGATAAGGCGCTCCCGATTGTCACCACCAAGCATGCCGCGGCGAGCCTGGGGGAGATGGGCTTCACCGCGGCGAGGGCGTTGGATACGTGGGGCTCCGGCTCGTTCGTCAAGGGCAATACCCGGTTACGGATCACGGCCACCCCCGGAACCCACGGGCCGGGTGTCATTGGTAAGCTCCTCCCGCCGGTGATGGGAAGCGTTCTGCAGTTTGAGAAGGACAGTGAGGCGCTCTTCCGGGTGTACATAACGGGGGATACGCTGATCTTCGACCGGCTCAGAGAGATCCCCGAGCGCGAGCCGGACCTAGACCTCGCTCTGCTCCACCTTGGGGGTACGCGGGCGTTTGGCATCCTTGTCACGATGGACGGTCGGCAGGGTGTCGAGATGTTGCGGATTGTCCAGCCGAAGCGGGCAATCCCGATTCATTACAACGACTACACAATCTTTAAGTCGCCGCTCTCTGATTTTCAGCGCGCTGTTGAAGCTGCTCGCTTCTCCGACCGCGTGATCTACCTTAGCCATGATGAAACATATCAGTTTGAGGTTCCCGCTGGTCGCGTTGCCACGAAGCGCTGACCACTCTGAGAGGGGGGTCAGCCGGGCTCGCTATGCCCGGTAGGTCAGGCCATCTTAGACGCGGCCGCCGGTAGATCCACGGTTTCAAGTGATGCGAGGTCGACGTTATGGGAGGCGTGATCGAGGTCCAGCCCAACCACGTTTCCGTCGGCGTCGAAGTCGACCACAATGCCGTCGGCGATCTCGTGTGAGTCGGTACTCGGCCGCGCGTTGAAGTCAATGTACAGAGAATCGGTTTCCGGATAGTAATGCAGCTTCATGATAGCTCCTGATAATGAGTTTCACGAGGAAACGGTGAGGTCGGAGATCGGGCGCCCGCCATCCGACCCTGGTAGGGGCGGATGGATCAGTCAGCTCCCTCGGCACCGCACCAGAGCATGGTGACGGCGGCGAAAGCTTTGACCGCTTTGACGAGGTCGGCGACCGGGATGTGCTCGTCCGTGCCGTGGATACCCCAGCTTGGGTCGCCTGGGCCGAAGACGAGGCTGGGTTGCCCCTCGGCGACCCAGTAATTCGCGTCACAGACAAATGGGGAGACCTGCCGCGGCGGGTCCGTCTCGCCGATGGCCTGCATGGCGGCGCTGACCGTCTCGACGCCGGGATGGTCGAAGGGGAGATTCACCGGTTCCTTCATGGGGTGACCGAACGGGATGTCCAATGCCGGGGGATGGTTGCGAAGCCAGGCGTCGCTTTCGGTCACCCGATCGTAGGTGGCACGGACCTCGGCGATGACGTCCTGGGCGTTGACATCCGGGTAAAAGAGCATCGAGCCCGTAGCCTCACAGGAATCCGGTACGGCGGTGTCAGGGATCGGGGCCGGGGGTGGCCCGGCGTGGAGCGTGTTGAGGTTGATGAACATGCCGCCCGGCGGGACATGCGGGCTGGTCCGCCAGAGCAGCCACTGCCGCTCCAGATCGAGGGTGGCGAGCTGGTATTTCAGCATGTTGTCGATCGCGCTGACGCCCGGTCGCTCGACGCCGTGCGGGAGCGCTTGCGAGACAAGGTGCCGGTTGGCGATGTGGGTGGACTTGCCGGGAACGGTGAGCCGGAAATAGATCTCTCCTTTGATGGCGGGATAGATGGCGAAGTTGGACGGCTCCGGAAAGATCGCGAGGTCGGCCCGGTAGCCACGTCGCAGTGCGGCGTTGCAGCCGATGTCTTTGCGGCCTGATTCCTCGCCGCAGGTCTGGACCAGCGTCAGATCGCCCTTGAGCTTCACGCCCGCCTCGTCGAGCAGCCGGGCCGCGTAGACCTGAGCGGCGATAGCCCCTTTCATGTCAGAGGCGCCCCGGCCATAGAGCTTGCCATCCCGCACCTCGCCCGAGAACGGTCCGGCTCCGGACCAGGCGGCTTCCTGATCCGGCGAGACGGGCACCACATCGGTATGCGCCGCCCAGATCAGGGATCGGCCGCCGCCCGCGCCGGATCGGCTGGCGACGACGTTGGGTCGACGGCTTTCCGCATCTTCCGCCCAGTGATCGACCTTTTCGAACACGTCCATGGCCGTGAGCTGGTCGCGCAGCCAGGCCTGGGCCGGCGCCTCTGCATTCGCGTTAGGTTCCAGATCAGGATTGACCGAGGGCTGCCGGATCAATGCGGCGGCGAACTCGATGATCTCCCCGGCACGCTCGTCGGCGAGGGTCGTGACTCGATTCAGCGCGGATTGAAATTCGGCGTCCAAGGCGCCTCCTGCAGGGTGATGAGTCGATGAGGTGCTTTCAAAAATCAAGAGATCAATCGGGTACCGGCTTCCCGTTGTCGATCTCGTAGCTCTCTAGCGACCCGGGCCACGGGGCGGATTGGCAGGACATAGACTGGAATTCGTTCTCCCACTTGCATGTCGAGTAGCCGGTCACTATAGACGGCGGCCACCTCGTCAGTATCCTCGACGTCGACCGTCGCCACGAGGTATATCCCCTCGGGGTCCTCGCCCTCTGACACGTCGAATAAGGCGCTGGGGTACCGCTCAGGAATCATGCCTTGAAGCTCGGCTAGCGCGGAGCTCATGCGGGAAGATTGTTGATCAAAGCGTTCAGCTTTCATGGTCTTTGATCCTCTGCCTGACGGCTTCTATGAACGCATCGCCGCGGTGCAGCGCTCGTCTGGCTTGTGTTTCTGTGACGAGATCGGTGCTGTAGTCCGCGACCTGGCGCAGTCGGAGGTTTTCTTGCAATGAGCTTCGGAGCTCAGTTGGGTACTGCTTCCGCTGGTCGATGAGGCGGCCCACGAACTCGGCCTGCACGAACTCATGGCCCCATTGTTTCCTCTTGCCCGTTGGGCGGACACCAACGTGTTGGAGCGCCGCGATCGCCGCTTGGAAGCAGGCGTAGTAAGAGCCTGCGCCAATAGGGAGAGTTTCTGCGGCGGCATCGTGCAAGACGAGCGCACCATGAGCGGCTCCCGGCATTCGGTCACAGACACGACCTCAGCCTATTGGCGCAAGCTCTAACAGCGGTTCGCGCAACTGTTATAGCGTCGGCCGGCGTAATCACTTGCCGCGGCCGCAAGGCTTTCCTCCGCCTTGGCCATGAAGATGTTAATCTCCAATTCCATGTGTCGCATTGTATCAGCCGGCATGGAGATGGGGTGAGCGGGCGTTCCTACTCATCTTTCAGCAACCATCGGACCTCGATCCCAAGGGAAAGGCAGCGGTGATGAACGAGCAAGTTGAATCTGCTCCGGTTGCAAGTGGACTCACCCACTTCGATGAGCGTGGGCGGGCTCAGATGGTTGATGTTGGGGACAAGGACGCAACGCGGCGGGTTGCCCTGGCGACGGGCCAGGTTAGGATGGAACCGGAGACGCTGGCGTTGATCCGGGAGGGTCGAGCCGCCAAGGGCGACGTCTTAGGAGTCGCGCGGGTGGCGGCGATCATGGCCGCGAAGAAAACGCACGAGTTGATCCCGATGTGCCACCAACTGCTGCTGACCAAGGTCGAGGTCGCGTTCGATGCCGATGGAGCGCCGGATGCCGTCGGCATCAGTGCGCGTGTCGAGACGCGCGGCCAAACTGGTGTCGAGATGGAAGCGCTCACCGCCGTCTCGGTCGCCGCCCTGACGATATACGATATGGTGAAGGCCGTCGACCGGGGCATAACGATCGAGGGTATCGGGCTGGAGGAAAAGTCCGGCGGCCGGTCCGGCGACTGGCGGCGAGATGCGGCGTCAGGAAGTTCCCGTTAAGGCGAGTTCTAAGTCATCAGTGCTCCCGCACGGTCTGAGACGAGTGCGTCTCATGGTGTTTGCCGCAATCCAGCGCAACGAGCGAGCCGAATGGGCAGGGAAGAGGCCGAGGCACACTATCGGCCCTGCCGTTCCCGGCTACCGCAGGCACGGTTCTTCGCGGTGTAGAAGGGGATGACCGTGCCGTGGGAGTCGCTTGCCGTCGGATATCCTCCGCCGAAGATGGTTGGACAATCTTAGTACGTTGTGCAGGAATGGTCGGTGCCCGCACTGGTAGTGGTGCCGGAAAGCGGTACCGCGGGCGTGACCCGTTCTTACCGGGACCCGCGTACAATGGCGCACGCGAGGGAGCGATCAGCGGTCGCGGACGAGCATGACACACTCCGCGGGGGGTTGACCCGGCGGGGAGGAGGCGAGCGGGAGTATGGCGGCGATCGGTTCGGGGCGGGGACGAGTCGTCTCCGGAGCAGTCATTCCTGGGGCGGATCGGCTAGCATGGTACTTCTTACGCGTATCGGGTGTGGCATTGGTCGGATTGGCGCT
>DASYWB010000011.1:0-9064 GCA_035936495.1 Thermomicrobiales bacterium | reverse complement strand
GTCGGGCGCGGGATGTCGATGCTCGATCTGATCCAAGAGGGAAATCTCGGGTTGATCCGGGCGGTCGAGAAGTTTCAGCACCACAAGGGCTTCAAGTTCAGCACCTATGCTACCTGGTGGATCCGGCAGGCGATCAGCCGCGCCATCGCCGACCAGGCGCGCACAATCCGGATTCCCGTGCATATGGTGGAGACGATCAACCGGCTGATCCGCACCAGCCGGCGGCTGCATCAGGAGCTTGGCCGGGAACCGACATCGGAAGAGATCGCCGCGGACCTGGACGTTCCGGCGGCACGCGTACGCGAGATCCTCAAGATCGCTCAGGATCCGATATCGCTGGAGATGCCGGTAGGTGAGGAGGATGACAGCAATCTCGGCGACTTCATCGAGGATCACCAGGTCCTGGCGCCCGTCGACGCCGCCTCCCGTCAGATGCTCAAAGAGCAGATGGAAGACGTGCTCGATACGCTCCTGGAACGGGAACGCCGGGTTTTGGAGATGCGATTCGGGTTGGAGGACGGCCGCGGGCGGACCTTGGAGGAAGTCGGCAAGGAGTTCGGGGTCACCCGCGAACGCATCCGGCAGATCGAAGCGAAAGCCTTGCGCAAGCTGCGCCATCCGAGCCGTGCCAAGAAGATCAAGGACTATCTCGACTAGGCGGCAGGAGCCAATTCATCTTTCCCGGCGGAGAGTATCGTTAGAGATTGCAGTGAACCCAATGTCCGTTTGGCGCAAACGCATCGGTAGGAAGAACTATGCCGCTCATTGACCGCGCCAAGATCCATGTGAATGCGGGGGACGGTGGACGGGGTTCCACGTCCTTCCGGCGCGAGAAGTATGTCCCGAAAGGCGGACCCGACGGAGGCGATGGGGGCCGTGGTGGCGACGTGATCCTCCGCGTCCGGGCCAATGTAAACAGCCTGCTGCCGTTCCAGTATGACCAGCATTTCAAGGCATCGAATGGCGAGGCCGGAACGGGACGGATGCGTCATGGGAAAGCTGGCAAAGACAAGATCATCGATGTGCCGCCTGGCACGGTGGTCTGGGAAGACACGACCGGCGAGGTCCTGGCTGATTTGACCGATCCAGATGAGGAGTTCGTCGTCGCCAAAGGGGGTCGTGGCGGCCTGGGCAACACGCACTTCAAATCATCGACCCAACAGGCGCCGAGGATCGCCGAGCTCGGCGAGCCAGGCGAAGAGCACTGGCTGCGACTGGAACTGCGATTGATCGCGGACGTTGGTCTGGTCGGTTTACCCAACGCCGGAAAATCGACATTACTCGCCGCGGCCACTGCGGCGCGGCCAAAGGTCGCGGACTACCCATTCACCACGCTCGAACCGAACCTCGGCGTCGTCGAAGTTGGCGGCAAGGGCGGTCAAACGTTCGTCATGGCTGATATTCCCGGTCTGATCGAAGGGGCGGCTCACGGCTCCGGGCTAGGCCATGAGTTCCTGCGCCACGTCCGGCGGACGAAAGCGCTGATCCACGTTCTGGACGCCTCCGGTGGGCTTGAAGGCCGGGATCCGGTGGCAGACTTCCAGTCGATCAACTCGGAGCTCGAGCTCTTTGACCCCACCTTGATGTCGCGGCCGATGCTCGTCGCGCTCAACAAGATCGATCTTGTCGAAGCGCGCGATCAGGTCTCGCGGATACGCGAAGCGCTTGAGCCGCGCGGGTTTCAGCTGTACGAGATCTCGGCCGCGACGGGAGAAGGGGTGCCGGCGCTGCTCCGGGCGACGGCCGAGACCCTGCGAGAGATCGAGGCGGAGGCATCGGAGCGCGTCGAGAAGCCGCAAGAGCGACGAAGGTACACGATCGGCAACATTGATGACCGCGCCTGGGAGGTCCATCAAGGTGCGCCTCACCACTTTGAGGTCACGGGGATCGGGATCGAACGCTTCACGAAGATGACGGATTTCAACAGCGACGAGTCCGTGGACCGCTTTCAGCGCTTATTGGACACTAGCGGGATTGAGGCAGAGCTGCATCGTCAAGGCATCCAAGACGATGACATCGTCCAGATCGGCGATCACGAGATGGTCTGGGGTGAGCAAGAAGAGCCTGAGCCGCTCTCCCGCCGGAAGACGCGTCGGCAGCGGATGGTGGACCGCCTAGGGGACCCGGACGAGGAGGAAATCGAGGCGGAGGGATAGCGGGGCACCGGGCGGTGCCCCGGTTAGCCGGATCGCGTGCGGCCCACGGATTCGCCATACATTCCCCGGTATTGTTCGGGGAGGAGGGCGGCGATGGCGCGCATGATCTGCTCGGTGGCTTGGCCGGCGGTGAGGCGGGAGCCGTTATCCGGCATCTCTAGTTGGAACGGCGCGCCCATCCGAACGTCGACGCCGCGCCGGAACCGGCCAAGGCGGGCCTCTTGCCGGTTGCCCGGGAGGCGCTCGGTGCCGATGATGGCCATCGGCACAATCGGCGCCCCGGAGCGAAGCGCGATCATCCCTGCACCTGGCAGACCCTCCTTGAGCGAGCCTGTCCGGCTCCGCGTTCCTTCCGGGAACATGCCGAGCGCGATACCCTGCTCCAACGTGGCCTGAGCACGACGAATGGCGACGCGATCCGCGCGGCCCCGATCGACGGGGAAGGCACCGACGCCACGAATCACTTGGCGGACCACTGGAATGGCAAAGAGCTCCCGCTTGGCCATGAAGTGAACCGGCCTCGGGCACGAGACCGCGGCAAAAATCGGGTCGGTATTGTGCAGATGATTGGCGACCAGGAGCATCGGTCCGTCGCGGGGAACGAGCTCCTCACCAGCGACCCTATACCCCAAGATAAGCCGGAAGATCACTTTGAGGATATACCGGATCATCGAAAAGGCACGCCCTTGGAGGGTGCCCTGGCGAAGATCGCCGAACAGCGCAGGTGCCGAACGTTCCGCGTCGCTCATGCTGGCTGAGGCACGCTGTCGAGATTCGCCCAAGCGTCACGCACGACCGATTCGATTCTCTCAGCAACCGCATCGGCTGTCAGCCCATCGGAGTCGACGATGGTCGCATCGACGGCGGCCCGCAGGGGAGAGGTAGGGCGCTGAGAATCGAGCTTGTCGCGACGAATCAGATCTTCGAGCACGTTCTCGAAGGTGATCCCGGCTCCTCGCTGCCGCATCTCATCGAAACGGCGGCGCGCGCGTTCGGCGACGCTCGCGTTAAGGTAGATCTTGACGCCCGCGTCGGGAACAACGACCGTCCCGATGTCCCGGCCGACCATCACGACCTTGCCGCCATCAGCGATGCGTCGCTGGACCGGCAACAGCGCCTCCCGGACCGCTGGGTGAGCCGCGACAGCCGAAACTGACGCGTCCACATCGGGATCACGGATCGCCCAAGTAACGTCCTCGCCGTCGAGCAGGACGTCGTAGAGACGGCTGTCGTTCTCGGAAGGCGGTTGGACATCTATCCGGCGCAACCGCACGAGCTCCGCAAGTGTCTCCGGCTGATCGGTGGCGATGCCGTCCCGCAATGCGGCAAGTGTCACCGCGCGGTAGAGCGCTCCGGTGTCGAACAAGACCGCGCCGAGCCGGTTAGCGAGAAGGCGCGCGACCGTCGTCTTTCCGGCCGCGACGGGGCCGTCGATGGTGACCACTCCGCGGTGATCCTGCGCGTCGCCGGCCATGCAGCTCATTCTCCCGTTGCTCGCTTGAATCATCATGTCGCTTGCGACCGCCTGCTCG
The DNA here is from genome assembly GCA_035936495.1 of Thermomicrobiales bacterium. GTDB lineage: Bacteria > Chloroflexota > Chloroflexia > Thermomicrobiales > UBA6265 > DASYWB01. The sequence continues at coordinate 5,376 of DASYWB010000011.1, read as the reverse complement.
CCTCGTCGGACCCGTGCCCGGCCGTTCTTCTCGCCGGCGCCGGGGGAGCGGAGCCGGCGGCTCGCCACGGCGGCGGCGCGGGCGATCGGGTGTGGGCCGGGCGGCTGCGTTCTCCAGTGGGTCGCTCACAGATGCGGCGGGTGGGCGCGGTGCGGGAAACATTGGTTCCCCCTGACGTGCTCGGGGCGCGACGGGCGGCGCCTGCCGGCGACTGCCGGGGCGGGGGACGGGGTTCGGACGGCTGGGCCGTCCCCCCACGCGAGGTGCCGGCTGGTCGAGCTTGACCGCCGCCGATAGCTGCAATGTCTCGCCTGGCGTCAACTCCCGCCAGGTACCACGAGGGATGCCCTCAATGGTCAGTGGACCGATACGAACCCGTCGCAGACGTTCCACGGGAATCCGCACCGCCTCCATCATGCGGCGGACAACATGTTGGATACCAACATGCAGCACGATCTTGAGCAGAAAGCCGTCCCGGGTTTCGCGGAGCAGCCGGAACTCCTCCGGCACCAGCAGCACGTCGTCGACCATGACTCCGTCCCGGACGCGCTGCATCGTCCGGTCGTCCGGCCGTGAAGGCGTCAGGACATGATATTCCTTGGCCAGGCCGAAGCGGGGATGCATGATCCGGTTGGCGAGCTCGCCATCGTTGGTGAAAAGCAGCAAACCCTCTGTATCGCGGTCGAGACGCCCCACGGGGTAGACGCGCTCCGGCACCTGAACCAGATCCATGACTGTCCAGCGGTCGCGCTCATCGCTGGTCGTCGTGATGTAACCGGACGGCTTGTTGAGCATGAGCGTGCGGGTGCGTTGCCGTCGGAGTGGGCGGCCGTCAACCCGGATATCAGCTTTCTCCGGATCGACTTTCGTCCCGAGCTGGGTGACGAGCTGGCCGTCAACCGTGACGCGTCCCTCGCGAATCAACGCCTCGGAGGCCCGGCGGGAAGCACCGCCACGGGCTGCCATCACACGTTGTAATCGCTCCATGGCAAAGCCTCCGACGTGACAGGGACGGGCGATTCGGCATAAGTCTTATATCTGGTAGAGGGGTCGCTCGGCGATGGGCCGATCATCGACCAAGAATACCACGGTGCCTACTTGCTCACTCGGGCTGCCCTCCGGTCCCAGCCGGAGGTCGAAGTCGACGGTTCCTTCGCCCGCCGGCACGACGAGGTCCGGGCCTTCGCCGAGGGTTACTTGCCAGGCAGCCATGGCCTCCTCCAGACCCTCAACGGACGCCGGGTCGATCCAGTCGTACTCCACGTTCAGGGCGCCGATAATCGCCAGTGTGTCATCGTACCTGGCCGGGCTGATCAGATACCCACTGGCCGGATCGGTAGATGTGTCGCTCCCCAGAACGACCGTCACGACGCGGTTCGACGCGTATTCGGCGCCGGTGACCAGGCTCCCACCCGCTTTCTCGGTGATTCCCGTCTTGATGCCGATGATGCCGACCTCGCCGAGGAGCGTGTTCGTCGTCGAGAGAACATAGACGCGAGCTTCGGGCCCCACGGACTGTCCCTCGTACGATGAAGTCGCGACGATCGTGGCGAGCGAGGGTACGTTCAGTAGCTCGCCCCCCAGCACCGCCATGTCTCTCGCCGACGAGTAGTGATCCTCGGCATCCTCGCCGGCGGGGTTGACGAAATGGGTATTCTCCAAGCCGAGCTCAGCGACCAGCTCATTCATCGCCTGGACGAATGCCGCGGGCGGGTTACTATCGCCCCCCGGCAGCTTCTCGCCGACGTATCGCGCGAGCGCATTTGCCGCATCATTGCCGGAAGGCAGGAGAAGACCATAGAGCAGAAGCTCAACGGTCAGCGTGTCTCCCGCCGCGAGGCCCATGTTCGAGAACTCGGTTGTGTCGACGAGATCGTCTTTGACGATCGTGACCGTTTCGGTGAGCTCCGCGTTTTGCACGACGACCAGCGCGGTAGCGATCTTCGTCGTGCTCGCCGGGGCCAGGCGCTCATCCGGGTTCAAGGCATAGAGCGGCTGACCGGCGTCGATGTCGAGCGCGAAGGCAGCGTCCGCCGTAATCTCTGGAGGAGCGGGAATCGTCTCCTCGTCCTGTGCGGCAACCGGCTCCCACCAAGAGCCGCTCACGAGCATCAGCAGGACGAGCCAGATGACCAGCCGGACCCTGCCGCGGATAAGCGACCGGCGAGTCATTGTGTAAATCATCATGGCGTGCAGTATACGATTCGCGCTCAATCGTGGGCTAGCGTGATGCCTCATCTCGTCACCATTCGTGCCAACTGCGTGTTGGGGACGACGTCTTCTCCTCCGCGCGGTCATCCGGAGCCCCCCGGAACAGGTGGGGGCACGGCACGCCATGCCGGGCCTCCCATCACCCTGGCGGCGCTTGCCACACAGCGTCTCACACACTGGAGCGCAGGGATGTGGGCGAATCTATCCGGATACGATGTCATGCGCCGCACGCGGGGCCATGTCGGAGCCGCCTTGTTCGGTGAGTCTTCAATAGATGTGGTGGCCGTATTCGAGACACGGATCGTGGGTTATAGTGGCACATGGGCAGGGATCGCGGCTGTCCGCGGGCCGGTCAGGGGCAGCATCGGCGCACCATCGAGGGGGAACGAAAGTGATTCGCGTCGCCGCCATTGGCGACCTCCACGTCAAGAGCAGTATCCCCGAAGCACTCGGTCAGGCGCTGGCGTCTCTGGCATCATGCGCGGATGTCCTCGTGATCGCGGGCGACATGACCGACAACGGCCGGTTACTGGAGTTCGAGATCGTCGCCGAAGCCATGGCTGCGGTGCCGCTGCCGGTCATCGCCGTCCTTGGCAATCATGACCGGCGCTGCCTCAGAAGGGCGGCCTTGCGCCGCGTCCTGGAGCGGGGCGGGGTCATCTTGCTTGACGGTCAGGCAATCATGCTCGACATTTCGGTGGCCGCCGGCGACGGTGCCGGGACAACGCCTATTGTCCGGGTGGGATTCGCGGGTGTTGGCGGCTATGGTGGCGGCTTCTGGCCGGAAGAAGGCCCCCTGCTGCCGAGAAATCGAGCCGCGCAAGCACTGGCGGTGCGAGCACGACGTGAAGCGGTGCGTCTGGACGAGGCATTAAGCGAGATAGACCACGGGGTTGATTGCCGCGTCGCGGTGCTCCACTACGCGCCGACGACGACAACCTTGGGAAGCGAACCGCCAGCGAAACACTGGATGCTCGGAAATATCGAGCTCGCGCACGTGATCGACCGCCATCCCGTCGACCTCGTCATTCATGGGCACGCGCACCTTGGCAATCCCGAGGGCAGCACGCCGGGGGGGACACCGGTTCGCAATGTGGCGTCCCACGTCGTCGGCTTGCCCATTGTGCATGTCCTCCCGCTCCCTACCGGCGTCGATGCCTCGCGCGCGCCCTCCGTCGCCGGCTGTCCGGGAATCAGCGCGTGACGCGACACCGGGGAATCGCCTCCTCGCCGCGCCCGGCACTTTCGACCGGCCGTCCCCGGCGTCTCGATCAGGTCGCCAACCCCTTCGGTCCATCAGCTCAGGTCTTCGAGGCGCTCACCACCGCGGACCGCCTGCTCCACCTCAACGATAACGATGTCCAACGGCTGGGCCAACGGCTCGCCAGCCATGCCGGGATCGACGCCGATCAACTGGTCCTTGCCAACGGCATGGACGAGTTGCTCGACATGATCTTGCTCTGGCGGCGCCATCGCGGTCCCGTCGTCCTCTTTCCGCCGACCGACCCCAGTCATAGGGCGATTGTGGAACGGCATAGCGAAGACATCCTCGAATACCGGCGAACATCCTCGTTTGCCGCGTTCGATCCGCTTGCTAGCCAGGTACCCGACATACCGGCAGGGAGCACGGCAATCGTGCAATCTCCTAATGATCCAAGCGGGACATTGCTGAGCACGCCGGATGCCGTCCGGTTGGCACGAGTCTGTGAGCTCGTGGTCGTGGACGAACGTCACGGGGAGTATGCCGCGCGGAGCCTGCTCCCGGTGGCCCAGGAATTCAATAACGTCATCGTCGCCCGCAGTTTCGAGACGTGGGCGGGACTGTCGGGATTGCCCTTCGCTTATGCCGTCGCGCCGAGGCGGCTTGCCGGCGAGCTGCGTGGGTATCTCCGGCCGTCCGGGATCGCCGCGGCCGCGGCGGTCGCCGTGGCCGCAACCTTGGACGATATGGCGTACATGCAGGCAACCGTCCGGCGGGTCCGCCAAGAGCGAACGAGGCTCTGGCGAACGCTTCGCAAACTCAACATGGTGAGGGTTCCCTATCCAACGTCGTCCAACTTCATTCTGACGCGTATCGAGCGAGGAGACGCTGGGTTCTTCGCGCGAGAGCTTGAGCGGCGCGGCATCATGGTCCACCGCCCCTCGGATCCCCAACTTACCGAGAGACACCTACGGATCACCGCCACGACCCCCGAGCAGACAGAGGCGCTCAAGCGCGCCCTCATCGAGATCGCCGCGGCAGAGCTGAATTAGGCGAGCCCGCGCTCTGCTGTGGCCAGGCTCTCTCGCTGGGCGACAAAGAGCTGGTCGAGACCGATGCGGGACAGCGACAACAGCTCTTCCAGTGTCGCCGGCGAGAAGGGAGCGCGTTCGGCCGTGCCTTGGAGCTCGACGAATGCGCCGGCGCCGGTCATCACCACATTGAAGTCGACGTCCGCCCGTTGGTCCTCCGAGGCGTCGAGATCGAGCAACGGCGTGCCCGCGACGACGCCGACACTGATGGCAGCAACGGCGTGACGCAATGGATCCCTCGTGACGAGGCGCCTCTCCCGCAGGTGCCGGCAGGCCAGGGCCAACGCCACATAGCCGCCGGTAATGGCCGCGCAACGCGTGCCGCCGTCCGCCTGCAACACGTCGCAGTCGACGATGATCTGGCGCTGACCGAGCGCCTCCATGTCGACAACCGACCGCAGGGCCCTGCCGATGAGGCGCTGAATCTCAACGGTTCGCCCCTGCTGGCGGCCTTGCTTTGCCTCGCGGTCGGTCCGTCGGGCGGTCGCGCGGGGCAGCATGCTGTACTCCGCGGTGACCCAGCCCTGGCCCCGGCCCATCAGCCAGCGCGGCACGCGTTCATCGACCGAAGCCGCGCAGAGCACGCGCGTCTCGCCACAGGAGATGAGCGCCGAGCCTTCCGCGTAGGGCACGGCTCCCGTGGCGATCGTGATGGGGCGCGGCGCATTGCCTGGGCGTCCGTTGACGCGCGATCGCGGTTGCTGGCTCACCGTTCGCTCGCTCCTTCTGGTTTCCTCTTCGGCTCCGCCGCATCATTGATCGCTCGGATGCGCTCCAACCGGGACGCGAGTTCCGCCTCGTGCCCCCGGTCCGTCGGCACGTAGTAGCGCCGGCCAGCCACATTGTCCGGCAGATTCTGTTGGCCGACCATAC
>DASYWB010000010.1:0-2290 GCA_035936495.1 Thermomicrobiales bacterium | reverse complement strand
ATGAATGCGACCCCGGAATTGGACCCGGTGGAGGACCGCGAGCGGCTGCAGTTAGTCGTCTCGTATGATGGCTCCAACTTTGCCGGCTCTCAACTGCAGCGGGGCGTGCGGACGGTTCAGGGCGAGCTGGGCGCGGCGCTGGCCGCCCTCGCGGGGAGTCCGGTGACGACTGTATTCGCCGGCCGGACAGATCGGGGCGTGCACGCGGCTGGCCAAGTCGTGACCTGCGCCGATATCCGGCCAGGAGAGGCGGATGAGCGGATCTTGCGAGCGGTCAATGGATTGTTGCCCGAGGATATCTCGGTAACTTCGGTCAGGCGGCGTCCGGCGTCCTTTCACGCGCGTTTCGACGCGCTTTGGCGGGAGTACCGGTATCGAATCTGGAGCGGTCCCCGGCAGCCGTTAGTGCGAGGCCATGTTTGGGAGCGTATTGCCAGGCTTGACGCGATGAAGATGCACCGGGCGGCCCAAGAGTTCGTAGGCGAGCGGGACATGGCGGCTCTCGCTTCCCACGGTAGAGGAGTCCCTTGGTCAGAGAGGGATTCTTCCCGCCGGGGTACGGTCCGAACCGTGTTGCGCTGCGAATGTGAGGCGGTCAAGCCATGGTGGTGTGCTGGAGGAGATGAGGGCACGCTGATTGAGATCCAGGTTGCCGCCGATGGGTTCTTGCCGCGCATGGTACGAGCAATGGTCTCGCTCCTCGTCGAGGTTGGACGGGGGGCTCGGCGGCCGGGATGGATCGGTGAGGTTCTGTCGAGCCGGGACCGGCGGCAGGCGGTTGGCTCCGCTCCGGCTCATGGGTTGGTGCTTTGGCGTGTAGGGTATGCTGACGATTGAGGAATCACGTAGGGTGGCGGGCACGACCCGTGTAACCCGAGGGGAGACAGAGCGTGGAACGGCGAACATTTAGCCCGAAAAAGCCAGAGGTGGAACGCGCGTGGTTCATCGTCGATGCCGAAGGCAAAACGCTTGGGCGCTTGGCATCGGTCATCGCATCGGTCCTTCGCGGGAAGAACAAGCCACAGTGGGCGCCTCACGTCGATGTTGGCGACTTTGTGATCGTCGTGAACGCCGAGAAGGTCGTAGTGACGGGCGCGAAAGAAACGGAAAAGTTCTATTACCGGCACTCAGGTTACCCAGGCGGCTTGCGCACCCAATCGCTACATGAGGTTCGCGGCAGGAATCCTGAGCGACTCATCGAGTCGGCGGTGCGGGGCATGCTGCCCCGTAACGTGCTTGGCGAGCAGCAGTTGAAGAAGCTGAAGGTCTATGCGGGGCCGCGTCATCCGCACGAATCTCAGACGCCGAATCAATTGCCGATTGAAACGTTGAAGAAGGCCGGCGCCATGCGGCACGCCGGAACCTAAGTGACCCGAGGAGCATGAGGCAATGAGCGAACGTGGCGGCCAGGAACGCTATCACTACGGCACCGGACGGCGGAAGACGGCGGTCGCGCGCGTCCGGCTCTATCCCGGCAACGGGCAGATGACCGTGAACGGCAAGTCGGCGCGCGAGTACTTCGGCGGGCGGAGTGTCTACCAGACGGATCTTGCCCTCCCGCTGCAGATGACCGGGACGACCGAGCGCTTTGATGTGCGCGCGAAAGTCGTCGGCGGCGGGGTCAGTGGCCAGGCTGGTGCCATCCGGCATGGTATCGCACGCGCTCTCGCTCGATCTGATGAAGAGCTCAGGCCAACGCTCAAGAGCGCTAAGCTTCTCACCCGCGACCCCCGGGCGAAGGAACGCAAGAAGGTGGGCTTGAAGCGAGCCCGGAAGGCCCCTCAGTACACGAAGCGCTAGCCATCGTCACTCGGGCACGGTTAGGATCTCCGAGACAGGTGAAGACCGTTTGGCTCGTCCGACGCGGCCAGGAACCACCCGTCGTAGTGGCGCATCGCCATACGCGCGTGGCTACTAACCGCATTGCTGGCCCTTGCTACACCGCCTCTCAGACCAACTCCGGCTAACCCCCAATGGTTAATGGAGCTACACCCCTGCGCCCTCTCCCCTGGTGCGCGAGACGGCGCAGTGGTCCCCGAGTTCAGTGAGGACTGTCTCTGGCCGCGGCCCGTGGCAGTATTTCTCCACGGTCGGCGCTACCACTCGATGGTGAGCCCCGGCTGAGCTACCTCGACGCGCCCATTGAAGGCGGCCGTTGCCTGGGTCGCGTAACGGCTAAAGCCTATCTCTTCCCAGAGATGCGCCAAGACCAGGGTATCGACGAGATGCTTCTGGGCGAGAGCGGCCATCTCGGAAGCGGTCGCATGCCCTCGTTGGTCGAACGGTTCGG
>DASYWB010000009.1:0-5912 GCA_035936495.1 Thermomicrobiales bacterium | reverse complement strand
TGTCGTCGTTGCCCACGCCCGTAGGCCGAACGTCATGCGAGAGGCGCGGCAAGAGTGATGCCAGGGGCGATCAGCACCATGGACGATTCGGAATCCGGGTGAAGGCTTTGGGTAGGAGCCACGCGCGGTGGTGGCCGCCTCGTCTCCCTCTACCAACAGGCGGCCGACACGACCATGCCACCGGCGATCACCCGGACCCCGTATAACTGGGTCGGCATCAATTGTTGCCCGGTAGGCCATCGACACCGCTCCACCCACCACCTACTATTCTCCACAAGCGGTCACCGGCGGTGTGCGGGAAGGGCCAGACGCGCCAGCGGCGAGAGGCAGAGAGCGCGCCCCGGTTGGCACCGGTTACCACCGCCACCGCTTCCCCGTTCGAGCCTCCATCTTACCCACGCCGGACCCGACGTGTCGGATCAGGTCCGGCGTGGCAACGTGTCGCCGGTCAGCGCGGCGCCCCTCGTCTGGGCGTCCGCGGTAACGCCGGTGTGGCACCGGTCACCGCCGTCGCTCGCGTGCGTCGGACCTAATCCCGAGTTGTCAGAGACGGCGAGGCAGCGGCGCGTCCTCCCGGCACCTGGCCGTGCGCCCGAGAACGTGACGCACCACCCTGAGCACGGCCACAGCGCGTGATTCGTAGCGGATGGCATGAGTCCGTGATCAGACCGGCTCGTTTCGCACTCTCGTCCGGATCATTGGGGGCCACAGGGACCAACCATGTTGCGGCCCGCTTGGGAGGACACGAGACCTTCGCTACGTTGTTCGCCCTACCGCCCGGATCGCTGGCCGCCCTTGTGTCCTTCCACCCGCCTACTGTCCGGGAGTGAAGAGCAGGAAGTAAGGGCCAATCCACGACGGAACGTGACGTCACCGTCATCACGCGCACCGAATAAAAAAGACCGGCCCTTAGGACCACGGCCTGCCATGCCCGCACCGTCGTCCGCCGAGGAGCCTTACTCCAAAATAGGCGGGGCAACGGCCAACGCGAACAAGCGCTTGACAGTTATACCCTTTTCATGGTTAAAGCCCTGTGCGATGATTGCGGTGACGCGCGAGGCGCTATTGGGAACGAGTCGAATTCGGCAAAGGAGCTGAGCAGATGGGGATCTACGTGCCACGGCGGAAGTTCACAACCAGCCGGCGAGACGTGCTCAAGGGCACGGGTGCGGTGGCGCTGGCCGCGACGCTCGGCTCAGGACGTCGGGTCGCGGCGAAGCAGACGACGCCGACGGTCAACATCGAGGGCACCGAGCTCAAGATTCTTCAGTGGAGCCACTTCGTGCCCTCCTACGACACCTGGTTCGACCAGTTTGTCCAGGACTGGGGCGAGGCGAATGGAGTCGCTGTCACGGTTGACCATGTCAATACCGCCGATGTGCCGGGCGCGTTCGCGGGTGAGATTGCGGCGCAGGAAGGGCACGATCTCGTCGAGCATATTGCCCCGGTGGCGCAGTACGAGCCGAGCTTGGTGCCGATGAATGACCTCGTCGCCGAGATGGAGAGCCGCTTCGGCGAGCAGATTCAGGTCGCGCGCGGGAACTCCTACAACCCGACGACCGAGACCTACTACGCCTTCTGCCACGGCTATGCGCCTGACCCCGGAGACTATCGCAAGTCGCTCTGGGAGGCCGCCGGGATGCCGGATGGGCCCTCCACCTGGCAAGAGCTGCTCGACGGCGGCACCCAGATCATGAACGAGCAGGGCGTCCAGGTCGGCATCGGGATGTCGAACGAGATCGACTCGAACATGGCTGCCCAGGCCCTGCTCTGGTGCTTCGATGCTCCCGTGCAGGACGAGAACGAGAACATCGTCATCAATTCACCGGAAGCGGTTGCAGCGGTCGAGTACATGAAGAACCTCTACGAGGCGACGATGACGCCGGAGGTCTTCGGCTGGAATGCTGCCTCCAACAACCAGCTGCTGGCCAGCGGTTCGGCGTCGTACATCCTCAACTCGATCTCGGCCTACCGCTCGGCGCAGGAGACGCAGCCGGAGATCGCCGAGGACATCTTCTTCGTGCCGGCACTCGCGGGACCGAATGGCACCGCGCTCGCCAACGGCCACGCCATCTTCAACTACATGATCCCGCAATACTCCCAATATCAGGATACGGCGCGCGAGTTCCTGATCCACCTCGTCAATAACTACGATCAGGCGGTGATGGAGAGCAAGCTCTACAACTTCCCGTCCTTCCCGGACTCGGCGCCGGAGCTGCTCACGGACGGTGGTCCGCTCGACAACGACCCCTTCGGCTCGGAGCCGCCCGATAAGCTCGCGGTCCTGAAGACGGCGAACGACTGGACGACGAACCTCGGCTACCCTGGAGCGGCCAACGCCGTCATGGGGGAGATGTTCTCCTCGTTCATCCTCTCGAACATGATGGCCAGGGCCGCTCGTGGTGACTTGTCCCCGGCCGACGCGGTCGCCGAGGCGGAGAGCCTGCTCATTCCGATCCGCGAGAAGTGGGCGAACGAAGGCTTGGTCGGCGGCGGCAGCTAGGATCGATTGACGCGAACGTGCCGTGGCGGTGATGGTGCTCGGGGAGACCGGCTCCATCACGGCCACGTCCGTTCACTCACTTTTCTCGTGGGAATGGGTGGGGCATGGCGGTTGTAGAGACCCGCAAGCTGACCAAGCACTTCGGCGACGGTGCCGCGGCGGTCGATGGGATCGACCTCTGTAGCGAAGACGGCGAGTTCCTCGTGCTCCTCGGTCCCTCCGGCTGTGGCAAGACGACCCTGCTCCGGATGATCGGGGGTCTGGAAGCGCCGACATCGGGCGACATCCTGATCGGCGGCCGGAATGTCAATGGGTTGCCGCCCCGCGCCCGCAAGATCGCGATGGTCTTCCAGAGCTACGCGCTCTATCCGCACATGTCGGTCTACAACAACATCGCCTTCCCCTTGAAGGCGCAAAAGCTGGACAAGGCCGAGCAAAAGCGAAAGGTCGATTGGGCGGCGGGCATTCTCGGCATCGACCATCTGCTCCACCGCAGGCCCCGCCAGCTCTCCGGCGGCCAGCGGCAGCGCGTCGCCCTGGCCCGGGCGCTGGTGCGCGATCCGAACGTCTTCTTGTTGGACGAGCCGCTCTCGAACCTCGATGCCCAACGCCGCGCCTCGGCGCGCGACGAGTTGCAGCAGTTTCAGCGGAGCGTTGGCACGACGACCATCTACGTGACCCACGATCAGGTCGAGGCGATGGGCATGGGAGATCGGATCGTGGTCATCAATCAGGGCACGATCCGGCAGGTCGGCACGCCCCGCGAGATCTACGATGAGCCCGCCGACACCTTCGTCGCCACCTTCCTTGGCTCGCCGCCGATGAACCTCGTCCCACGCAACGGGCATCTGCTTGGGTTCCGGCCGGAGCACTTGGCGCCGCGTGAGAGCTTGGCCGCCGGTGGCTCTAGCGATGGTCTGGTCCCGTTTTCATTTCACGTCCACCGGCAGGAGTACCTGGGGTCGGAGCGCCTGATCTATGGTGAGGTCGAGGGGGCGAAGGCCGTTGCTCGCTTCCCGACGACCGTGGCCATCGATGCCGAATCCGGCCAGACCTATGACTACGCCGTGCGCCGCCCAGATCTCAAATCGTTTGACAACGAAACGGGCCTCCGAGTGCGTGAGCGTTAGCCGTCATGGTGAACATCGTCGCTTCGGGCCAGCATTCGGGCCAGCAGGAGGTCGGCCCCTACGGGAAACAACGTCTTAGGGGAGGACACAAGGTCCTCCCTCGTGGGTCGGCACACGGGTGGACCGTGCCGGACTCAACGTTCCGGGAGAGAGGGTGGGGGGTGGGAGCATCACGATGAGCACCCGGGCGATTGACGCGCCAGTAGAGCCAGGCGCCGCGGCCGAGGACGATGATCGCTACTTGCTCGACCGCGAGGGGTTTCTCGGGCCGCTGCTCCTCTTGCCCACGGTGATCTACATCTTCGCTCTCGTTGGCATCCCGCTGGTGCTGGCGGTGCTCTATAGTCTGAGTGACGTCACGGTCGGCAATCAGAGCCTCGACTTCGTCGGCTTTGAGAATTTCGTCGACGTCGCCAGGAGCGGCACATTCCAGCAGGCGCTGCGGAATACGCTGATCTTCACCCTCGTTTCCCAGCTCGTCGTCCTCGTGCTCGCCAACATATTGGCACTGACGCTCTCCGCCGACTTCAAGGGCAAGCGGCTGGTCCGCTTCCTGATCCTGCTGCCCTGGACGACGCCCATCGCGCTCGGCACGCTCGGCTGGTTCTGGATCCTCGACTCCGTCTACAGCCCGATCGACTTTGCCATGCGTCAGGTAGGCCTGTTGGGCCCGGATTCGATGTTCGGACCTCAGCGAAACATGTACTGGCTCGCCGAAGCTGACCTCGCACGGCTATCCGTGCTGGTCGTCCACGTCTGGCGGACGTTGCCGCTGGCAACGGTGATCCTCCTCGCCGGGCTGACCGCGATCCCGAATGACGTCAAGGAAGCGGCGATGGTCGACGGCGCCGGGTTCTGGCGGCAGGTCTTCTACATCCGGCTGCCACTGCTCCTGCCGATCATGGCGGTCGCGGTCCTCTTCGGCATGGTCTTTACCTTCACCGACATGACCGTCGTCTACGTGCTGACCCGAGGGGGGCCGGTCGATGCGACCCAAGTATTGGCGAGTTGGGCCTACTACAAGGGTATCGAGGGAGGCAATCTCGCCCAAGGCGCGGCGATCGCGCTCTTCTTATTCCCGGCATTGGTTGGCGTTGCCATCCTGATGCTGCGGCTCGCTCGCCGGGCGGAGACAACCTAGTGGCTACACCCACCCTTACCCACGACGAAACATCTCGGACATCGCTGCGGGTCCGCAGGGTGGGTGCCCGTGGCCTCCTCTATGCCATGGCAATGTCGTTCGCGCTCTTTGCCGCGCTGCCCTTCGCCTGGATGCTGCTGACGGTCTTCAAGGCGAATAGTGACCTCTACGCCCGGAATAACAACCCGTTTCTCTTCAATGACCCGCCGACGCTCGCCAATCTGGACTTATTGTTCAATCAAACGGAGTATCTGACGTTTGTTAGGAACACCCTGATCGTCTCGCTCTTTGTGGTGATCATCACGGTGGTCGCCACCGTGCCGGCGGCCTACAGCTTGACGCGGCTGGCCGGCCGCTGGGGTGAGAGCCTTGGCATCGCCATCTTTCTGGTCTACCTCGTTCCGCCGACGCTGCTCTTCATCCCGATGACGCGGGTCGTCGCCGACCTGAACCTGAAGAACTCCATCTGGTCGATGGTGCTCGTCTACCCCACCTTCACGATCCCGTTCTGCACGTGGCTCCTGATGGGATTCTTCAAATCGGTGCCGTGGGATATCGAAGAGCAGGCGATGATCGATGGCTATAGCCGGTTTGGCGCGATCGTACGGACCGTCTTGCCGATCTCGATCCCCGGCATCCTGACGGTCGTCGTCTTCAGCATCGCGCTGACGATGCACGAGTTCGTCTACGCCCTCGCCTTCGTTACCTCATCGTCGAGCAAGACCCTGAGCGTCGGCGTCACGACCGAGCTCATCCGCGGCGATGTCTACTTCTGGCAATCGTTGATGGCCGGCGCGGCGGTGGTCGCAATCCCGGTTGCGCTTCTGTACAACCTGATCCTAGACCGCTTTATTGCCGGCTTCACGCTGGGAGCGGTCAAGGGCTAGGACAAAGATACCCGGCGGCGCTGCCAGCGCGGCGCATCGATCAACCGGATGCGGACCGTGAACGGTGAAACGCGGAGTGCCCCGGCACGGTGGCGGATACGTCGCCTACCGTGGCACCCTAGGACCATGGAATGCACCTCCACGGACCCGCGGGAATGGATCGTCCATGCGGCCGGCGACGGGATGTCGCGGGTCGAGGTTACCGGCGTCTTCGCCGCCGACCCTGCTGCCCTCGGATGGTCCCGGCGGCG
>DASYWB010000008.1:0-1613 GCA_035936495.1 Thermomicrobiales bacterium | reverse complement strand
GCCTCGGCAAGTGTGCCGACGACATCCCCACCGCCGTCGGCAATGTCAGCGATCCGGATCTTGACGCCCCAGCGATGGGCCAGCAGCGATAAGGGGACCATCAGGCCAGGGTGCTCGAGGTTGGTGGTGACGACCTCGTCGCCTCGCTCCCAGGTGAGTCCCGTGAGCGCGGTGCTAAGACCCTCGGACGTGCTGTGGGTAAGGGCGATCTCATGCGGGTCAGCACCCATCATCTCAGCGACCAGCGTTCGTACCCGTTGATTGCGCTTCCACCCTCCCTCATAGACGCCGGGAATAATCCGCCCGGCGTCGCATTCCCGCTTGGCCGCTTCGAGGAGGGCGTCCAGCGCCGGTAGAGGCAGCGGTCCGTTCGTGCCGGCATTGAAGTAGCCGGTCGTGCCCACGGCCGGCAGTTGGGCACGCAGCCGGTCCAGCTTCTCCGTCTTCGGCGTGGTCGCGGTGGCAATGGCCATCTTTGCCCCTCTCCAAGGATCCTGTGGGTCACGCGGCCGTTTTGGCGGCAGCAGCTTGAACGGCTAAGCGGCTGGGACCGATGTGCGGCACGCCGTGAGCGCGTGGTCGAGATCCCGCGTAATGTCCTCGATATCCTCAATCCCAACCGAGAGTCTGACGAGCCCATCGCTGATGCCGACTTCGGCACGCTGTTCGGTGGTCAACGCCCGGTGGGACGACATGGCCGGGTAGAGCACGAGCGAATAGACATCGCCGAGGGTCGTCGCGGGTATGCACAGCTTGAGGGCGGCCATGAAGGAGAAGATTTCCTCTCTCCCCGCGTCTTTGACCTCGAACGAGATCATGCCGCCATGCGTGCCACGCTCGAAAATATCGCCAGCCGCGCCAAGTTCCGCCAGGCCCGGATAGTTGACGGTTGATACGAGAGGATGCTCGCCGAGCCAGCGGGCAATGGCCAACGCGCTGTCCGACTGGCGCTGGACGCGCAACGGTAGCGTCTTGATGCCGCGTAGGGTCAACCAGGCTTCGAAGGGACCCAGAGTCGGGCCAACGAGCTTCGCCTGCTCGCGGAGCTCGTGCGCACGCTCGGCTGTGGTCGCCACGATGCCGGCGGTGACGTCGCCATGTCCCCCAAGGTACTTTGTGCCGGAGTGGACGACCGTATCCGCCCCGTGCCGCGCCGGGCGGACGAGATAGGGTGAGGCGAAGGTGTTGTCCACCATCAGGCGGGCACCGGCCTCGTGGGCGATGCGCGAGAGTCCCTTGAGATCCGGGACCCGGAGGAGCGGGTTGGAGATCGTTTCGCAGGCGATCAGGGTGGGACGGACATCCTCCACGACCCGGCGGACGGCATCAAGGTCGGTAATATCGACCAGCGTCGTCTTGACGCCGAGGTTCGCGAACAGTTTCGTCAGGATAGCGTAGGTCGCGCCGTAGACGTCGCGCGCGGCGACGACGTGGTCGCCGGCTTGGACCTCGACCAGGATCGCGGCGTGAATGGCCGCCATGCCCGAAGCATACGCGACGGCATCCTCGGTTCCTTCCAGGGCGGCGATCGAGGTCTCCAGGGCGCGAATCGTGGGGTTCCCGTAGCGCGTGTAGACGTAGCCGGGACGCTCATTCCCGAAAACCGCGTCCAG
>DASYWB010000007.1:0-8974 GCA_035936495.1 Thermomicrobiales bacterium | reverse complement strand
TCGGCAGCCGGCCAAGGCGAGCGTCCTCTTTGTCGCTGGCCTCGGGCTGAGCACCATCAGCGGCTACAACACCTGGGTGGCTCGCAACATCTTCGGCGCGCGCAAGGTCCGCTTTGGCCCCGAGCAAGTCCGGCCGCTCCTCGTCTCGCTCTGGGCCGCAACCTATCTCTACAATCTCTGGGACGCCTGGATCAACGCGACCTTCGATGAATAGCAGGGAGTCTGACTGCTCGCTCCCACTGAGACGCACTCTGGATTATTGGCAACGTCCCTTGTGCCGTCTGCCGCGAGAAGAGGCAGGAGATGAAAGCTATTCGACGGCGTACCGTTGGTCATTTGGCGTGCTCGGCACACCTATCCAAAGCCCCGGCTTCCGCCGCCTCCACCACCGCCACCACCGCCACCACCGCTGAATCCGCCACCGCCGCTGCCTCCGCCGCTGCTCGGCGGGGTGAAGGCGGTCGAGGCTGAATTGAGGAACGTGAACATGCCGGTGCTCACACGTGCCAACGACCTCATGGCCCCATCGCTCGCCGCTTGCGGCCCAGGGATGCTCACGCCGCCTTGGCCGGACGAGGAATGCGAAGTTGGGATGCTCCCATCCGCACCGATATACCAGCGCGGCGCGGGCGCACCTACGACTGAGAAGAAGCCAAGCCAGCGTTTGTCATGGCCCAGGGCAACCGCATAGGGCAGATATCGCTCAAAGAGCTCGGGATTGACCACCAATGGCGAATCCTCCGCGTAGCGCTCGATGTCCTTGAGAAAGCGGCCAAACGCTCGCCACCGGGCGGCTGATTCGGCGCCCTTCAGGCTTCGCCGCGTCATCGCGATGCTCACTAACAGAACCGCAAACCCCGCGATGCCGAGGAACGCCGCCAGGATGATGGCGGGCCAGCTGATGTATGCGATGAGGACGGAGCCGGAAAGAATCGCCGCGACGAAGAGGCCCGCGATGGCCCAGTTCCACCGCTTCCGGACATCTAGTGGCATCTTCTCGATGTATTCCGCTTGAGTCAATGCGTCCATCATCCTCGCACGGATCAGGCTGGACTGCGTACTGAGGCCTTTGCGGATTTTGCCCAAGTCGACAACGGCGCCAGGCTTGAATCTCGAGAAAAGCGCCTTCACCAGCTCCTCCTCGTAGCGAGAGAGGGTGTCATCCGGAGGAGCTTCCCGCGCCCGGATGATGAACTCTTTGTCACTCCTCTCTTCGATCGTGAAGTAGCCGCGACGCGCCAAATCCAGCATGGTCGCGACCAACTCGGCCGTGCCAGCTCGCATGTCGATCAAGGTGCCGACAAGCCCGGGCGGCAGGTCGTCCGGCGGCTCCGTCAGGTATTCAGCCACCAATCCGACGTGAGGATCCCGGCCTTTGCTGTGCCATGTCCGAAACAGCCAAAAGCCGCCGCCATTGAGACCGATGATCCCTACCACGAGGAAGATGACCGAAAGGATGGTGTTTTGCCGCCGCTGCTTTTCCTCCGCGGCTCGCTGGCGGTCGTCCGCCTCCTGCCAGGCGGGCGGAGCCGCGCCGGTGATGGGCGGGAACTGCATCCGCGCAACGAGGTCATCGCCCTCGTCAAGGTTGCTCCGCTCCCAACGCCACGTCTGGGCATCGGCCGTGTGTTCCTCCGCGGGGCCAGACGTGTCTTCGCCGAGCACCACCTCATTCAGGTCAACTGGCTCCGGCAGCACGATGGTGACGGATGCGTTGCGCACAGGAGCGATCTCAGTGACCTCCTTGCCGATCGCGTTCCAGTAGACCTGCTCGTTGGGCGGCTCCTCGTCTGGATATGCACGTAGTGCCCCAACTGCATCGTAGGTGATGACAAACGTGCTTACCTCGTTGAATCGAGTGGAGAAAAGGTATTCGATTCGAAAATTATCCGTGCCCCATCGGGTGGCAAAGAACGTCTTGGGTTCCTGACTAAATTCCCTCCACGGAGTTTCTTCATACTGGATCAGCCCATCGTCGGTTTCCTCGCTCACTGAGATGTTTTCGAAGCCTTCAACGCGTTTGAGCGGGATCTCGGCATACCCGTAGGTGAATGGACCGCCTGTGAAATCAACCACCACCCGCTCGGTAATTCTCAAGACGCCGCCATCCCGCACTTCGATGGTAACGTCGTATTGCTCCCAGGTTGCGGATCGGCCGCTTTGCGCACCGGTATCTCGTGATCCGATGGCAAGCAGGACCAGTAGCGGTACCAAAAGCACCAGCCAAAGGCGCCTGAGTGGTGAGGATGCCCGATGGTCGCGCATTGTCAGTGGCCTCTTTCTCGTAACTTGGCAGGATCAGCTAGGGAGGATCGACCGGAGAGCGACATGGGACATGCGCGGCCCGCCCGCCCAGCGTGCAGCGATCGCACCGCGTCCCATCAACCAGAGAATGATTCATTAAGCGTGCTTCGCATTATTGCATAGCGACGCCTGGAGTCAAGCGTCGGGCACGGTTCCGGCCGCGATACTTGTCCCCAGAAAATCGTTAGACGCGTCAGCCTAAACGTTCGGCCGAACGCTACTCGACGGTCATGGTGCCGACCATCCCGGCCTCGGCATGGCCCGGCACGGCGCAGTAGTACTCGTAAGTCCCAGCAGGCGCGTTGATCGTGATCATCTGCTCCTCCCCCGGCGCCAGCTCGACGTCGATCCCCAGCTCATCGATGGTGAACGTGTGCGGTGCCGCCCCGTTGTTGGGCAGGTGGACGGTGACGTCGGTGTTCGCCGGGATAGTGAACTCGTTCGGGTTGAAGTCGATGTCCACCGACTCCACCGTCACCTCGACGCCCGTTTCCGGTGAGCTGCCGGGTTCCGGCGTCGCATCGGCCTCACCCGCGGCCGGTGTTGCTTCCGGGGTGCCAGCGCCGGCCGTCTCCGCACCCTCGCCTTCTTGAAAAATCCCCGTTCCACCCAGGGTGTAAAGGTAAGCGGCGATGTCACGGGCATCTTGCTCGCTGACGCCAAGGTCGGGCATCACGGTGCCGGGCTCGACCGCATGGGGATCTTGAATCCAGAGGATCAGGTTGTCAGGTGTATTCGGCAATGCGCCGGCGATGTACTCTCTTCCGGCCCAGCCGGTCAATGGTGGGCCGACGTTCGCGCGATATGAGCCAGAGGCGCCGGGAACGGTGTGGCAGGCAATGCACCCATATGCCTGCAGGGCATCCTTGCCAGCCTCCACGTCTCCCCCAGCGATGGTCACGACCGGTTCGTCACCCCGGATCAGCGTCATCACTGCCGCGCGTGGCGGGATCAAAACCGCTGCGCCGACGATCCCAATGGCGGTGGATAGTGTCACCAACAGCATGAGGATGCGGAACTTCAAGGTACGAGTCCAGCCATGAGCCTCGGGCCGCTCCCGCGCTGGCGAGCCCTGCACGGGCATGACTTGCGCACTGGGCTCGCCAGCCTGGCGCCGCGCACGGTTGAGGATCGCGACGGCACCGCCACCGAGTATGGCCGACACGACCGCAACCAGGAAGAAAAGACCGGCGAGCACTCCGCCCAGCAGCGTGAACAGCAATCGAGGGATTCGGGTGTAGACGGAAGAGCGGTTCATGGCATCACTCTTGGGCGCTGAGGAAGAGCGGTGGCGTTCCTTCCACCAGGATCACGAGGAAGAAGAGGCCGCTGAGCAGGAGTCCCGTGTATCCCATGAAGGCGCGGCGAGCGGCCTCGTCTGCCATCTCCTCACCGTCACCATGATCAGGATGATGTCGCCAGCCGCGCCAGGCGGCGAACCCGGCGGCGAGGGCGATCAGTGCCGTCACCAGGGTGGTCAGGTAGAGCAGGAACACCGAGCCACCGCCGCGGACGACGTAGACAAGACCGTAGCTGACGAGGAGATGCGCCGACCATGCCGCGGGTCCACCTAGGATTCCAAACCAGAGCATGGGAGTACCGAGGCGCTCGGAAGCGCTCATTCGGCGGTTCGTGCGCACGGAAAATCCTCCTTTCCCAGGCTAATCCATGACATGCGGTGACAGGTAGAGCACGGCGAAGACGACGAGCCATGAGGCAACGACGTAGTACCAGTTGAGGGCCGTGTTCTGGACCGCGAGATGGCGCCGCGCGTCGTAGTATCCCAACCAGGCCCAGAGCTGGACGAGTCCGCTCATGACGAGCCCGATGGCGACCTGCAACGCGTGGAAGGCGAGAAGCACCAAGAAGGACGAAGCGTACGCGTTCGTCTCGATCTCAAACTCCTGCCGGACGTACTCGTAGCCGGCGATCCCCAGGAAGCCCGCGCCGAGCACAAAGCTCAACGCGAGGCCCAGCTTGAGCCGCCTCTGATCTCCCTGCCGGATGCCGGCGCTTGCCCATGCCATCGGCACCGCGCTCGCCAGCAGGAGGACCGTGCCGATACCGGCCACCAGCACGTCGGGCGGTCCTATTCCTACGGGCGGCCACGGCTCAGAACCAGAGCCAAGATAGACGTAGGCGATGATCACCGACACGAGCAGTACGGCCTGGCAGCCGGCGGCGAGCAGCGTGCCAAACCAGCTTGTCGCTCGCGCGTCCGAGACGTCGCGCGGCAGATCCTGGGCCAAGCCGGCTTGGTCGAGGCTCATGCGATACGCTCCTTGCTTGGCCAGTGCCACCCAGCCACCGCGACCAGCCCCGTCAGCGCGCCGATCCCCATCGCGGGATAGACACCGGTCAGGAGACTGGCGAGGAGCACCGCCACGCCTACCGCCAACACCAGTGGCCAGAGCGACGGTGACGGGAGCACGATGACCTGCTCGGGAACGGCGTCGGCCAGCGTCGTCCCGTAGGTTTCACGCCGCGTCGCAGCCAAGTCCGTCATCGCTGGCTGCCCGTGCTCCACGGCCATGAGTGTCTGCTCTTCCTCTCTGTCGCCAGCGCCAGTCTCCGGTTGCGCCCAGAGCGGCTCGCGGTTCCTGATGGTGGGAATGACGCGAAAATTGTACTGGGGAGGTGGTGAGGTCGTCGCCCATTCGAGTGAGCCCCCCCCCCATGGGTTGTCACCGGCGCGTTCGCCCCTGAACTGGCTCCAGATGACGTTAATGATGAAGACCACGACGCCGAGCGCGAAGACGTACGCCCCGATCGTGGAGAGGAGATTCCACAGGCCGACGCCGAGGTCCGGCGAGTAGGTGTAGACGCGCCGTGGCATGCCTTGCAGACCGGCCAGGTGCTGTGGGAAGAAGGTCAGATTGGTCCCGAGGAAGACGAGCCAGAACGAGACGTGACCGAGCGATTCGCCGAGCATCCGCCCCGTCACTTTCGGGAACCAGTAGTGGAAGGCGGCGAAGAGGGGGAAGACCACGCCACCGATGATGACGTAGTGCAGGTGGGCGACGATGAATTGGGTGTCGTGGACCTGTGCATCGAACGCCACCGAGCCGACCATGACGCCGGTGATCCCGCCGATAACGAACACGAAGAAGAAGCCGAGAATCCAGAGGAAGGGTATCTTGACGATCAACCGGCCACCCCAGATGGTCGCGATCCAGGCAAAGATATTGACCCCGTTGGCGAGGGTGATCAGCATGCTCGCCGTCGCGAAGAAGTTGAGCGCCAGCGGAGGCAGCCCCGTCGTGTACATGTGGTGGACCCAAAGGCCAAAGCTGAGGAAGCCGATCGCGACCAGGGCGAGGACGATCACGGGATAGCCGAAGATCGGACGGCGAGTGAAGGTCGGAATGATCATCGAGATGATGCCGAGCGCTGGCAGGAGCATCACATAGACCTCGGGATGGCCGAAGATCCAGAAGTAGTGCTGCCAGAGGAGGACGTTCCCGCCCGCTTCAGGATCATAAAATTGCGCGCCAAAGGTACGATCCAGCTCGAGCAGCACGCTCCCGGCGACCAGCGGCAGAAACCCGATCAGGATCATGAAGGCCATCACCAGCACCGACCAGACGAAGAGGGGGATGCGGTTGAGTGACATGCCCGGCGCGCGTGATTTGACGATGGAGGCGATCAGATCGATCGCGGCGACGATAGTCGAGATTTCGACAAAGGTGACGCCGAGCAGCCAGTAGTCCATGTTCTTACCCGGCGAGAACTCCGGACCGGAGAGAGGAACATAGGCGAACCAGCCATTGTCCGGCACGTTGTCAGTGACCAAGCTCGAATAGAGGAAGATCCCGCCGAACAAGAAGCACCAGTAGCCGAAGGAATTCAGGCGCGGGAAGATGAGATCGCGCGACCCGATCATGAGGGGCGTCAGGTACCCGGCCAGACCCTCCAGGATTGGCACGATGAAGATGAACATCATCACGGTGCCGTGCATCGTGAAGAGCTCGTTGTACTCGCTGGGCGAGAGGAAATTCATCTCGGGTTGCGCCAATTGGGTACGCATCCGCAGCGCATCCCGGCCGGCGAGCAGGAAGAAGATAAAGGCGGTCACCATGTAGCGCCGGCCGACCTGCTTGTGGTTGACGACGCTCAACCAGCCGACGATGCCGGACCGCGCGGCCCAGGTCTGTGTCAGCTGATCGGAGACCGCGACGGTCGCCAATGCTTCGCCTCCCGCCTATTCCAAACTCAAGAGGTAGGCCACAACCGCCTCTAACTCCTCGGGCGCCAGGGGCAGGTTGGGCATATGGTTGCCCGGCTTGATAGCTTGAGGGTCGGCGATCCAGCCCATCAGGTTACCGAGATTGTTCTCCAGCATCCCGGCCGCGATCGTCTCACGGCTCGCGAGATGCGTCAGGTCGGGCCCGATCTCGCCGTCGGCCGCGGTGCCGCGGACGGTATGGCAGGCGGCGCAGCCAGCCGTCAGGAAGATGTCCTGACCTCGCTCTACGAGGGGATCGGCGACGAAGGAGGCGGGTTCGACCTGGCCCGTCAGCCAAAGATCGAAACGTTCGCGCGGCTCGGCCACGACCAGGAACGCCATGTGGGCGTGCTGAATCCCACAGAACTCGGCGCATTCCCCAAGATAAGTCCCTGGCTCATCGGCCTCGATCCAGAACTCGTTGGTGATGCCCGGCAGCAGATCCAGCTTGCCGGAGAGCTCGGGTATCCAGAAGGAGTGGATCACGTCATCGGAGAGAAGTCGAACCCGGACCGGCTCGCCGACCGGGATGTGGATCTCGTTGGCGGTAATCGCGTCGACCTCCGGGTAGCGGACCTCCCACCACCACTGGTTGCCGATGACGTCGACCGTCAGGGCGGGTGGCTCGTCCGGCTCGACCAAGAGGCGCGACGTCCAGAGGCTAAAACCCAGGACGACCAAGATGACCAGGACCGTGACCGCCATCGCCCCGGCCAGAAAGGGGTTCGCGTGCCGATCCGTCGGCTCCCCATCCGCGACGCCCCGGCGCCAGGCGCGAAAGGTGGCGTAGGCCAAGAAGCCCATCACGACGACGAAGACCGCGGTGCCGAGCCAGAACATGAGCCACCAGAGATCGGCAATCCGCTCCGCCCGAGGACCACGCGGATCGAGCGCCGAGGGAGAATCCTCCGGTTGGCAGCCGGCGAGCAAGACGACGGTGATCGCGAGCGCCCCGCCTAGCACAACCCCCCGGCCAGTCGTGGTCATCCCCCGACCTCGTTTGGTGTCGTCCAGTCCGGTGGCATCATCGTTCCTCTCTGGACTAGGCCTGCGGAACATGACCTGAGCGTTCGCGTCTGGCAGCGATGAGATGCGAGTCCGTCCGGCGGAGAGCGAAATCACACCCCGGCAGCGACAGGTCCGGTGAGGCGTCGATCGCACCACCCGCCGGCTATCGGCACGTCTCGTCGCCGTTCAGCACGTCTAGTGCCAATGGCCGTCCGATCCTAGCACGTCACTGCTCGGGATGGGCGGCTGATACCGAGATCGTTGGAGCGCCGCCGCGGGGGTTAGGAAGCCGCCATGGACTCGGCTCCCTGCTCTTTCGCCCGGAAGCAGCCCACCACGTGGTCGTCGACCATGCCGATGCTTTGCATGAAGGCGTAGCAGATCGTGCTACCAACGAAGGTGAAGCCCCGACGCTTGAGGTCTTTCGAGAGCGCATCCGACTCGGGCGTCGTGATGGGCACGTCCGCCAGTGCGGGTGGCGCCGGACGCATGAGCGGTACGCCGCCGACGAAGCCCCAGACGTACCGGTCGAACGAACCGAACTCCGCCTGGATCGCCAGGAATGCCTGAGCATTGCGAATGCTTGCCGTGATCTTCGCCCGGTTGCGTACGATTGACGCGTCCGCCAACAACCGGGCCACATCGTGCGGTCCGTATGCGGCGACACGCTCCGGATCAAAGCCATCGAAGGCCCGGCGGAACCCCTCGCGCTTCCGGAGAATCGTTAACCACGACAGCCCCGCCTGGAACCCTTCCAAGACCAACCGCTCGAAGAGCGCCCGGTCATCGTGACACGGGACACCCCACTCCTCGTCGTGGTATGCGACGTAGAGCGGGTCACTCCCAGCCCAGGGGCAGCGTGCCAGTTCGTCCACTTGAGAGGTCATCACCATTGATTCCTATGCTCCCTTGTTGACCAGATACAGGGGGTCTCACCGCGGCATGCCAGAACTGACGCCATCAGCAATTGAATCTTACGTGGACACGTCACTCACCGGAGGCACTCACGGCCCATCAGCTGTGCCTCTCGACGCGGATTGGATCCTCGGGTAGGTTTCCGGATATCGGCTTCCGCTGGCCGCTTGTTTCGGCGCCTATCCATGAAAGTTGATCTGCTATGGTTCACCGCCCGTCCATGACCTCCCGCGAGCGTGTACAGGCCGCCGTTCGCGGTGAGGACGTTGATCGGCCTCCCGTCGGCCTCTGGCGGCACTTTCCAGAGCAGGACCAGCGGGCGGAAGACCTCGCCGCCAGCACCCTTACCTGGCAGCAGCAGTTCGGTTTCGATCTCATCAAGTTCATGCCGCCTGGCGATTACCCGATCATCGATTGGGGCGCCGAAAGCCGTTTCGAGGGCGCGCCGGGTGGCACCCGCACGACGACCCGTTTCCCCATCACTGGGCCAGCAGACTGGACTACCCTGAAACCCGTGGATCC
>DASYWB010000006.1:0-3819 GCA_035936495.1 Thermomicrobiales bacterium | reverse complement strand
GCCGGGTGTCCTCGGGCGGCAAAGAGCCACGCAACTTCAACATCGATCCGAGTGGCCGGTGGTTGCTCGCCGCCAACCAGAATTCGGACACCATCGTGCCATTTCGCCGCGACGCGGACTCGGGCATGATCGAACCGGCGGGTGCCATGGTCGAGGTTCCGACGCCGGTGTGCGTTGTGTTCAGCCGGGCGTGAGACTCCAGTTCCTCGCTGGTATCGGCCGACCTCGCACCACCGAGGCCACACCATCAATTCGCGGCATGATGATTGCAGTAGACTATGAACGGCCCCATGTGACATTGGGGCGAAGTCGACCCGCGATTGGCTGGGTCGTCGTCTGAGGATAGGAGGGGAAGTTGGCAACATTTCGAACGCGGTTCTTATTCGCCGCGGCATTGACCATGATGATCGTCGCCTCGCTGGCGGTCGGGACTCGTGGCATTGGCGCGCAGGACGCAACGCCGGAAGGCGCGGACGAGGCGGTGGTTATCCAAGGCCGGCCGGTCCACATCCATAGTGGCACCTGCGATGAGCTGGGCGACGTGGTCTACCCACTGAACCCGATTCAGGTTGCCGAGGGCATCGCCGAAGGCAATCAGGACGCGACCAGCGTTGAGACCTCGGTAACCACGGTCGAGGTCGCGCTCGCTGACCTGTTGGCCGAGGACTTCGCGATCAACGTCCATCTGTCCGAGGAAGAGATCGGCACCTACATCGCCTGTGGCGAGATCGGCGGCGTTCCTCTCCCGGATGGAGCGATTGCGATTGGTCTGCGTGAGCAAGAGGATTCCGGTTTCGCCGGCATTGCCTACCTCGCTCCCGCGATCGATAACGTCGGGCAGACGAACGTGTCGATCTTCCTCGCCGAGAACCTGACCGGCGATGATGTCGAGGGCACGCCTGAAGGGACTCCCGTCTCCTAGGCGAAGCAGTTGCGTTCCGAACTGAACAGAAGGACGCGGCCCATGTTGGGCGGCGTCCTTCTGTTGTCTATGCTAAGATCGCGAGAAGCACGGGCCGTCTAGAAATCCCCTCCAGGAAGCCGCACTTCAATGATATCGGCGTGAACGTGAACGGGCTCCAGTCCCTGCCCGTCTTCCCACCGGACCAGGTCATCGAAAGCCAACGGCCGGGTCGACGTGACTTGCAGGCGTAAGACGCCCTCGGCGTACTCGCGGGCTTCGACCGCCGCGACATGATCGAGCCCCGCGAGATGCCGCTGCAAGGAGAGCGCGGTTGCCGCTCTTGGGACACCATGCACCAGCACCGTGATCGCACGCGGCTCGCTTCGCGATGTGTCCGGCTGGCCTTCGTCCGTCCGAGCCTCCTCACCCGGAGCGACATACGACGCGGTCTCATCCAAGCCTTCGCTCGTCGGCGAGATCGCCTCGACGTTCGCGGCTTCGTCCTCGGCATGGACTTGGCTTCCGGTAAAGAGGGATGCCTCGTCCTCCAGTGTGGTGAGCCCGGCCGATTGGTCCGGCTCATCGGTATCGCCCGTTTCCATGTCGTCCGACCAGGTGAAGGGAATCACGTCCTCGTCACGCGGCGTATCCCCAGTGGATACCCGCTCGGTCTCCCCGGCATCGCCATACGGAGCAACCTCTGCCTCGGGGGCGCCCGACGCTTCTGCCGTAGGCAGCGCGATTGGGACATTCCCATCGCTCGCGCCGGAGAGGCGATCATCGATGGACTCTTGATTTCCGCGTATCTCATCCGGGAGGAGCCCAAACGTCGCGCTATCCGTCGGCTCATCTTGCGTCCCGGCAATCATCTCGCTCTCGTCCGCCGCGTGGAAGGGATCCGCCGTGGAGAGGCCGGAGGCGTCTCCATGTGGAGTGGCCGGGGTCTCCGGGGCGGAAAGCGCGGAAGCGCCTCCGGCGAGGCGTGGCGGCGCGTCGCCAATCTGGCTGACGGCCTCGCTGACGCGCCGTGTCAGGCGTTGTGCCGATTCCTGGACAGCCGAGAGCTCCTCGACCAGTGAGGCAAAGATACCGCGTTGGGATTGCCGTTCCGCCTGCAACTGCTCCTCGGCTTGCCTGCGGCTCTGCTCCAGCTCCTCCCTGGCGCGGGCGAGCTCCGCGTGTGTACGCTCGCGCAGCTCGACGGCTTCCCGCATCAAGTCGCCGGAGCGGGCGATATTCTCTTGAATGAGCCGGTCAAACGACTCGTAGAAGGTGAGGCGCTCTCGGAGCCTCGCGATTTCCGCGGCTTCGCTCGACGTGTCCGTCACCGCCAGCGACGCATGATCTTGCGCTTGATGCTCGTTATTTCCATCCGTCCCCTGGTCAGTCACGCTCATTCCTCCTCATCGCCTCTGCTTCACCGCGTCGGATGGTCGCTCAACGCCTTGAGTGGGCTTGAGTCTAGCAGAGGGTTTGTGTGGCTTGCCGTGATCCATCGGTCCTCAGCGAGCTCTCCTGACATCCAACGGCGCGGTACCGCCAGAGCGCCGTCAGCTGGCGGCACTGGCGTCGCGGGAGACGACGCCCTGATGCTGCTGGAGCGAACGTTGGAGCAGCGCCGTGCCGTAGAACTCGTACGAGGCCGCCTGGTCCGGGACATCGACGACATGGACCGTGAACCGCGCGGGGACGCCATTGTCGGGCAGGTGTGTGGCGAAGTATCCGGCATAGGCCTCGGCGTAGGCCTTCCGCAGCCGCTCTTGCTCGGCGAGGTAGCCGGACGGATCGACCAGGGGATGTGGCTGCTTGGGCTGACAGCCAAAGGCGTGAATCTCGGTGAAGTCCACATCTGTGAGAGAATCGGCGATGCCCGCTTCGCGGAGCCAGTGCTCCCAGCACTGGAAGACGAGCGGAATCTCGCGATGCGGGTCCATGGTGACCAGTTCATCAAGACCCAGCACCGTCTTGGCGGAATACCCGCCCGTCAACCCCGCGAAGGAGATCCGGAGATCACCGTCGGGCAGCTCCTCCGTCACCAAGGCGGACAGGACCGGGCGATCGCCTTGGTAGTAGTAGGTCAGTTTCCCGCGCTTCTTGATATTGAATGGCATCAGTCGCTCCTTGCATCGGTGGATAGCCCACGCCAACGTCACATGGGGACGGTACCACGTCACCGTTGGCCAGGCCGACCCCTGGTGACCGCGTGTCGGGCTGGTATGATGCCGGGCCATTGGGATGTCGGCCACTGACGCAAAGGGAGCAAACGGCATGGAGAAGACGCTTGGCGCGGCGGCGATCGGGATCCGGGGGCTCTCACTCGCGGAGACGATCGACCTGGCGCGCGAGACGGGCTTCGACTCGATCAGCTTTGATGTCCGGGAGGCGGCAAACCTGGCCGCGGACCACGAGCACGACTTCGATGACGTCGATCAGCTCTTCCGGCGGTCCGGGGTGCGGCCGGGACTGTGGAGCGTGCCGGTGGCCTGGCGCGACGGCGAGAACCGGGACGAGGAGTTGCGGGTTCTCCCCGGTCTGGCGGCGTTTGCCCGGAGGCTCGGCTCTCACCGGGCGACCTCGGGTTTCCGCCCAGGGTCGGATGAGCACGCCTTTGACGAGAATCTCGCCTGGCACGTCGAGCGGCTCCGCCCGGTCGCGGAAGCGCTCGCCTCGGAGGGATGCGTGCTCGGCCTGGAGTTCATCGGGCCGAAGACGTTCCGGGCGCCATTTCGCCACGAATTCATCTCCACGTTGGAAGGGACGATGGAGCTGGCCGAGAGGATCGGCACGGGCAACGTCGGCGTCCTGCTCGATGCCTGGCACCTCTACACGTCCGGTGGCGACAACGCGGATATCGCCAAGCTGAGGGGCGAGGACGTGGTGGTCGTGCATGTCAACGACGCCCCGCCGAACGTGCC
>DASYWB010000005.1:0-13064 GCA_035936495.1 Thermomicrobiales bacterium | reverse complement strand
TGCCAACTGGGAACGGATCCTCCGCGTCATCGTCATTCGTCTCCTCGGCCGCCGCGGCGCCGTTGGCGCAATTATCGCACCGGTGGCAGAGATCCTCGTGGGGCTCACCGAGGTAGCTCAGCAGGTAGGAGCGCCGGCAATCGGTGGTTTCCGCGTAGCCGCGAATCACGTCGGTACGGGACCGCTCGAACGCCCGGTGCCGCTCCTGTGCCTCTCTTGCCTCCTCGGCGATGACCTCCGGCTCCTCGGTCCGCTTGCTCGGCTCGACCGACCCCGTGGGGTGCAAGATGATCCCGCCAGCATCGTCGAGCCGGTTCAGCATCTGAGCGAGGCGCGTTTGCGAGGCGTCAGTCACCTCGCCGATTTCAGCCACATCAACAGGGTCGCCGTGAGCGCGACTGAGCGCCAGGATCCGCGACATCTCCTCGACGTCCAACTCTCCCGATCCAGCGAAGTAGCGCCGGAGGTCGAGATCGCTTGCCTGGTAGAACAAGACGGCCTCGGCCGGCTCACCATCGCGCCCGGCCCGTCCGATCTCTTGGTAGTAGGCATCGACAGAGTCGGTGATGTCGTGGTGATAGACGAAACGGACGTCCGCTTTGTCTATCCCCATGCCGAACGCCGAGGTGGCGACGATGACACGGGTCTTCCCATCCATAAATGCCGTTTGCACGGCCTCACGGTCCTTCTTGCCCATCCCGGCGTGGTAGGCGGCGGCCGAAACGCCACGGGCTCGCAGCGCTTCGGCAATCTCCTCGGTATGCCGCCGGGTGGCGCAATAGACGATACCGGAGCCGCGCTGGCTCTCGACCCGTTCCAGGAGCGCCTCGCGCTTCGCGTCGGGGTCGTCGCGGCCTTCGACGAAGACCTGCACGCCAAGCCAGATGTTGGGCCTGTCGAAACCGGTGATGATGATCCGGGGATCGCGCAATCCGAGACGTTCGATGATTTCCGCCCGTACCGGGGGAGAGGCGGTCGCCGTCAGTGCCAACGTCGTTGGGCGGCCTAAGGCTTCGATTGCCCCGCCGAGCCGCGCGTACCCCGGCCGGAAATCGTGGCCCCATTCGCTGACGCAGTGAGCCTCGTCAATAACAACGAGGCTTGGCGGGGATGTCCGCAGCATCTCCATTACGTCTACCCTGGCGAGCTGTTCGGGCGCCAGGAAGATGAATTCCAGATCGCCCGCGGCAAGCTCGTCGAAGGCGGTGTTCCGTTGCTTCTCGCCGACCCCGGAATTGATCTCGGCGGCGGCCCCAGCCCGTCCATCGTCGAGCGACTCGGCCTGGTCACGTTGTAACGCCAACAGCGGCGACACCACCAGCGTCGGCCCGTCGATCAGATGAGCGGCGATCTGGTAGATCGCTGATTTACCGGCGCCGGTGGGCAGCACCGCGAGTGTGTCGTTTCCCTCTAGGATTGCCGCGACGGCATCGGCTTGGCCAGGGCGAAGCTCATCGTAGCCGAATCGCTCCCGCGCTACCTTGCGGATCCCTCCCGGGGAGATGCCTCGCGCGCCTCGTCTCTTGGTTCGCGTCTTATTGGTTGTCATGGTCCCAGCTCATGCTCCCTGTGATCGTCCGCAGCGGCGCGTGCGCGGGAGGCCACCGGGCGGGGCTTATGCAAGAGGTAGGCCATCCTCATCGTCATCGTCGCGTGGGAGCAAGCAACGAAGGGGAGCGGGGGCATTGATGCCCCCGCTCCCTTCAATGGCGCTACCCGGTGAGTCGTTACGCCGCGGTTACCGCCCGCCGCGGGCCTGCTCGTAGCGCTGGTTGACCGCGTCCCAATTGACCGTGTTCCACCAGGCACTCAGGTAGTCCGGGCGCCGGTTCTGGTACTTCAGGTAATAGGCGTGCTCCCAGACATCCACACCGAGGACCGGGGTGTTGCCGTTCATCAACGGGCTGTCCTGGTTCGGCGTGCTGGTTACCTCGAGCTGACCGCTGCCATTGACGACGACCCAGGCCCAGCCCGAGCCGAACTGGCCCGCGCCGGCCTTATTGACCGCTTCTTTCATCGCATCCAAGGAACCGAACGTCGAGCGAACGGCCTCGCCAAACGCACCGGTCGGTTCGCCGCCGCCATTCGGACCCATGATCTGCCAGAACATCGAGTGGTTGACGTGCCCGCCGCCGTTGTTGCGGACGGCGGTCCGCTTGTCCTGGGGAACCCGGTCAAGGTTTTTGATCAGTTCCACGGGGTCCATGTTCTCAAACTCCGTCCCTTGGACGGCGTTGTTGAGGTTAGTGACGTACGTCTGATGGTGCTTGTCGTGGTGAATCGTCATCGTCTGCGCGTCGATGTGCGGCTCGAGCGCGCTCGCGTCATAGGGTAGGGGTGGAAGTTCGAACGCCATGGTGTCTCTTCTCCTTGGTGCATTGCGACTACCCAGCCATGACCCCATGAGCCGGGGGCGAACCGGAGAGTCCCGGTTGCGCCGCATATCTTCTAGCACAGCAAGCCCCGTACCAATGACCGAGGGCCGGTTTGATTGCCATGAGCCCGTCAGGCCCAGCTCGCATACCGTGCCCCGCTGTTCTCCCATTCGCCCTCGGTTGCGCGGTCGTCCTCGGCTTCGGCCAGGCGGGTGAACGACGCCTGGCGATAGGCGAAGAGCGCCGCCGCCTGACGTTCACCGTCCAGCTCGGCGAGCCGGATGACCTCCTCGAAGCTCGTTTGGACGTCTTCCGCATCACTGACGCGGCCCGGCTGACGACGCCAATTGAGGAAGGCCAGGTGGAATTCGGCCGCGGCCAGGATGTCACCGTGACGCTCAGCAATTGACGCGAGTTGCGCGGTTGCGCTGGCGAGCGTCTCGCCGTCGTCATGTTCCATCGCGTACGCGCGAATGCTTTCCCAGAGCGTTTCGGCGAGCAGATCGTCCTGTTCTTCAATCAGCTCCGCGAGTTCTGCCCTCGCGAACACCAGGTCATCAGGAGCTTCCGCTTCCAGCAGGAGCGCAACCGCATTCGCGAGCTCGTCCCGTGCATCTGGATCCTGCTGCCGTCGCGACAGCCAGGCCGCCGTCCGGCTCACTCCCGCGACCCGCGCGGCCGCTTCCCAGGCCTCGGCGGAGTGCGCCGCGGCCTGATCCAAACGAGGATTGAGCGTGAGGTTGAGCGGCTCGGTCTGTTCGCTGCTCATTGCTCGAGCCCTAAAACCTGTATCAAGAGATTGCGAGGTCATGGTGCTTCGGCGGCGCGTTGGATCGCAACCTGGGCCGGCGGGGAAATACTACTCTCGACGCCGGCAGTTTGGCATGGAGGGCCCCACCCGCTGCCTGAGTGCATTGAACGCGAGGCGGGCGGACAGCTCTCCCGGACACGAAAGAATCGCACGAGCGCCCGGATCGCGCGTCGCGGCTCTTGACATGGCGGCGGCAGGGCGCTAACGTACCGTCATGGACAGTAGTAGTCAGCCGCCAATTCAGATCCGATCTGGCCACGTTGCCGCGGTGGAAACGCCGGTGGTGACGATGCTGTCCGCCTCTCGCCCGTTTTTCTGGTTTAGCTTTACCTATTATCTCCCCCCGGCCTTGCTGGTCGGGCAAGAGGCGCCTATGAGCTGATTGCCCAGTATGTGACAGGACCAGCAAAGCCGGGAGGAGCCGAGGCCAATGCCTCGGTTTTTTGTTACCCGGCAATGCCGGGCTTCTGACATCAGGGAGAGGACAGCTACCATGCTTATCACGATGACCGCTGACGCGCCGGAAACCACGACGAATGCGATCCTCGCCGCGGCCACCTCAACTGGAGCCGCCGCGCGGACCATGCCCAATGGACGCGGCGGCTCGCTGATCGGCCTCGAGCGAGCGGTCCCCATGGATCTGCTCGATCTTCCCGGCGTCGGCGCGGTGCATCAGCATCACAAACCCTACATGCTCGCCAGCCTGGAGCATCGCGAGCCGAGTGTCGTCCGCGTCGGGAATGTGACCATCGGTGGCGGGCGGCCGGTGCTGATGGCGGGTCCGTGCGTCGTGGAGGGACGGGATGAGCTGATCGCCGCCGCCGAAGCCGTTAAGGCGGCCGGTGCCGACATTCTGCGGGGCGGCGCCTTCAAGCCGCGCAGCTCGCCGTACTCGTTCCAGGGGTTCGGCGAAGACGCGCTGCGCCATCTCGCCGCGGCGCGCGCCCTGACGGGCCTTCCCGTCGTGACGGAGGTGATGGAGCCGGACCACGTCGAACTGGTCGCCGAGTACGCCGACATGCTGCAGATTGGGTCGCGTAACATGGCCAACTTCCCACTCTTG
The DNA here is from genome assembly GCA_035936495.1 of Thermomicrobiales bacterium. Lineage (GTDB taxonomy): Bacteria > Chloroflexota > Chloroflexia > Thermomicrobiales > UBA6265 > DASYWB01. The sequence continues at coordinate 8,815 of DASYWB010000005.1, read as the reverse complement.
CGCCGTGCCGGGTCAACGGATAAGCCCATCCTGCTCAAGCGCGGCTTCTCCGCGACCGTCGAAGAATGGCTGATGAGCGCGGAATACGTCCTCGCCAGTGGCAATCCCAACGTGGTGCTCTGTGAGCGGGGAATCCGCGGCTTTGATCCTCTTCTTCGCTTCACGCTCGATCTGAACGCCGTTCCGCTCGCCAAGGAGCTCTCGCACCTCCCGGTCATCGTCGATCCAAGCCACGGGACCGGGAAGCGATCGCTCGTCGCTCGCATGGCCGTGGCGGGGATCGCCGCCGGGGCCGACGGTCTTATCATCGAGGTGCATCCAGACCCGGAACGGGCCCTCTGTGACGGCGCTCAGACGGTAACGCCGCCCGAGCTGGCGCGGATACACCGGTCGGCACGAGCGGTCCACGACGCGCTTTGCGATTCCGCCGACGAGATCGAGCTCATCACCGCCGACGTTGCCGTCATGGCTTAAGGCGCCCCAATGGCCATGGTCGGATGGGCCGGGGTCGGAGGCTTATACTACGAGGCATGAATGATCGACTGAGCATGTGGTCGCCGGTGGATATAGTGGCTCCTCGCGCTTGCATTGCCGGCTGAGAGTCCATGAGACCGTGACTGACTCAATGGAGCGCGCCCAATCGTTCGTGGTCGGTACCGCCGGCCATGTTGATCACGGCAAATCGACGCTGGTCAAAGCGCTGACGGGAATCGACCCGGACCGTCTGGCCGAAGAAAAAGCGCGGTCGATGACCATCGATCTCGGGTTTGCCTGGCTCGCCACCCCCTCGGGGAAACAGGTCAGCATCGTCGACGTGCCGGGGCACGAGCGATTCATCAAGAACATGCTCGCGGGGATCGGCGGCATTGACGCCGCCCTCCTCATCGTCGCCGCGGATGAGGGGCCGATGCCTCAAACGGGCGAGCATCTGGCTATTCTCGATCTCCTCGGGGTCGAGCATGGTCTCGTGGTCCTGACTAAAGGCGATGCCGTCGATACCGAGTGGCTCGACATGGTCACGGAGGAAACGCGGGAACGGCTCGCCGGCACGACGTTAGAGCATGCGCCGATCTTGCCTGTCTCGGCCGTCCGCGGGGATGGCCTCCCGGAACTGTTGACCGCCCTCGACCACATGCTGCAAGACGTGCCGGCGCGGTCCACCGGTGCTCGGCCCCGATTGCCGGTTGACCGTGTGTTCACCGTGCCCGGGTTTGGTACCGTGGTGACCGGCACCCTCGTGGGCGGGGAGCTTCGAGTCGGGCAGGAGCTCCGCGTGTACCCCGAGGGCCGGGCGACGCGTGTTCGCGGGCTGCAGACCCACCAGACGAGCGCCAGCGTTGTCGCTCCGGGCACAAGGGTGGCCGCTAATCTGACCGGCGTGGACGTGGAGGATCTCCACCGGGGTGACGTTCTCGCCCCGCCGGGACTCCTCCGGCCCAGCCAGCGCGTCGATGTTCGTCTCCGTCTCCTCTCCGACGCGCCTGTTGAGCTTGAGCAGAATGATGAGATCGACTTCTTTACCGGGGCTTCCGAGCTTCCGGCCCGGGTCACGCTGTTAGAGTGGGAGAAGCTGCACCCGGGCGAGGAAGGCTGGGTGCAGATCCGTTTTCGGCAGCCCGTGGTTGTGCTGAAAGGCGACCGGTTCATCATCCGGCGACCCTCGCCAAGCGAGACAATCGGTGGCGGGACGATCATCGATCCCGACCCTCCCCGCCATCGCCGCTTCCGGCCGGAAGTACTCTCCGCGCTAGAGACGATGGCCGCCGGGACCCCGGAAGAGCTCGTCCGCCAAGCATTGGTGGAATCGCCGCTAGACCGCCGCTCTCTGGGTCGGGAGGTGCATGACCTGACCAGTGATGATATCGACCAGGCTGTGGCGGTGATGATTGACAGAGGAGATATCCGGCTGCTTGGAGCATCCCGGCTGGGTGGGCCTCTCGGACCCGGAGATTACCTCGTGGCGTCGGAGACATGGTCAGAAATGGTCGAAAACCTGAAGGGCCTCGTTGGTGCGTTCCACGCGGCACGCCCGCTACGGCGTGGTATGCCAAAAGAAGAGCTGCGCGGCCGGCTGCGATTGGGCCCCGGCCGGATCTTCGACGATGTCGTGGCAACCGCCGTCATAGACGGCGGGATCGTCGATCATGGTCAGGTCGTCAGCCTCCCCTCCTTCCGGATCGAGCTCGATGCCCGGCGGCAAGCCACCGCGGACCGTTTCATCTCGGCGCTCGCCGCTGCTCCTCACTCACCTCCAGCACCGGCGGAGGTCGGCGTGGATGCCGACACGCTCGGTGCGCTCGTGGATCTCGGAACCGTCGTCCGCGTCGCGGACGGCGTGGTCTATGCCTCCGGCGCCTACGCGGCCGTCGAGCGCGAGGTCGTGCGTTTTCTGGAGGCGCATGGCCGCATCACGCTGGCGGAGTTCCGAGATCACTTTCAGACGAGCCGCAAGTATGCCCAGGCAACGCTTGAGCACCTCGATCAGCGCCGAATCACCCGTCGGGTGGGCGATGCGCGGATTCGCTACGCCGGACCGGACGCGGCCGAACCAGGCGTGGAGATGACGCCATGATGGCCGATGTCGCCACCGACCAGAGTTTGACGACATTGCTCGAACGGACGTGGCACCGGTTCTTATCCCCTCATTACGACGACGTGTCGATCTCCTGTGGGGGGACGGCCGCGCTCTTGGCCGCGAATGATCTCGCCCCCGAGGTGGCGATTATCTTTGCCGGAGGCGAGAGTGCGGCGCCGGTGACCGCATTCGCCGCTGAGCAGCATCTCCGCTGGGGGCTGGATGAGGAGGGCGTGAACCGGGGTCGCCAGCGCGAAGAGAGCGCCGCGGCGACGATGCTGGGGACCGTTATCCGGTTACTTCCCTTTCCCGACGCCATCTATCGCGGCGACCGGTATCTCAACGATGACCAGCTCTTTGGCGAGACCGCCCCGGATGAAGATGACCTGGCCGGCAGGATCTCGGAGTCGCTCGGATTGTCCGATGCACCGGACCCAGAGATCCGTATCTACGCGCCGCTGGGATTGGGCAACCACGTTGATCACCAGCACGTCTTCAACGCCGGGCTCGCGGCCGCCCAGCGGGGCTGGAACGTCTGGTTCTACGAGGACCTACCGTATGGTCTTCAGCTTCCATCGCACGACGCTCGCTTTCGCGATCTGGAGCAACAGGGCATCAACATGGAGATTGCGGCGCTGATCGACGTCTCCGCGACATGGAGGCAGAAGCTCGACGCTATCATGTGTTACGCCTCCCAACTCGACGTGATTTTCCGCCACGACGTGAATGAGACCAGCCGAGACGAGATCAACCGGGTCATGCAGTCCTATGCCCGCGCGGCCAGCTTGGATGGACGTATCGTCGAACGGTACTGGCGGCTACGCTGAGCCTCCGGACATCTTGGCGCGATTTGCGAGCCCGGTTGCGCAGCACAGCAACAAGGTTGATAGAATGCGCCTATTGCGATCTGTGGCATGCCCTATGCGTGACCTGAGACGTCACGGGGCGGCGAGGTCGCATGCTTTGCCGCGGAGGGGTGGCACTTGACAACCCGCGTTTCTGATCGAGGCGCGGCAGCGTGAAAGGGAGAGCCATGTATATCGGTGGGGGACTTGTCGTCCTGATCCTGGTGATCATCATTCTTATTCTCATCTTCTAAGCCCTCGGGCCGCGAAGAGAGGAGACTAAGTGTAGCGGCTGTCACCACCGGGTGGCAGCCGCCTTATGTCTCGTGAGACCAGGAACGAGGCCGCGGTTTGGCGGCTAGCGATAGACCCGGACGAGAATATCGGTCGGGGCTTCGGGGTTCGTCGGGTTTTGATCTTGTGGGCACGCCGAGACCGCGACAATCGTGTCCTTCAGGGCACGCAGCACGATCTGATCGTTGCGCTCGGACAGCGGCTCGCGCACCTCGAGCTCGCCGCGCTGTTTGATGGCGACGTTCATGAACCAGTTGACCGGATCAGGGAGCTGGTCCGCATCGATCCCATGCTCGTCTAATGCCCCGGCCAGCACATCCCGGCAGTTGGCGTGGTCCTCAAGCTTGACGTCTTCCCGATAGCGGTGGGCATCACAGGCGGCGTAGAGCAGATCGTGGCGGCCTACGCTGTCAGCCAGCAGCTCGAACATCGGTTCCCGCCGGTTTGACCAGAGCTTCATCCCCTTTTCCAACATGATCGACCCATTGGTGCTCCGCGTCACGCCGGTCGAGAGCCGCTCGGCATGGTCGGGTGAGGCAAAGGCCACGAAATCGGCGACCTGCTTCCCCTTGATGTCGACAATCTGGATAAGTTGATCGGCAAGCACCTCGCTGGCGAACGCTTCACCAGGTTTGATCTGCTTTGCCCTGATGGCCATCCGGCCGAGCAGGACCTCACTCATGCATGCGCTCCAATCAGTGGGCGGAGGATGGTCGTTCGAGGCGCATTGTCGCAGTCCGAACGCGCCGGGTCCACCTGAGGAGTTCAGGGCGCTCGAAGAGTGCCGGTGAGCGGCCCTCACTCCTACCCTTTGCGATGCGCGGGAGCGGGGCTGTTGCGAGCGCTGGTGGCCCGTTCGGCCATTCGTGCCTACCCGGCGCCAGTATCAGACGGGGTCGAGGCTGCGGCGCTGGGCCAGACGGCCGCGGTGCTCTGGATTCACCGGGCGGCGAGCCCTATCGGTGTTGCCCCTGGACCGCTCGCCGTCGGGGACGCTATCGGGCTGATTCAGGGCCTTCTAAGCTGGGTCGAATGAATCGTGAGAATGGGTTGGTAGCGCTGGGCTGGCGCGCCGCGGGGGCGACGGAAGGACCGGCGAGCATGCTGTTTGGGACTTTCTGGTCAGGTGCGAGTCATCTATCCGTGAGTACCATAGTGGCGGGGCGATGCAAGCGTTCTCATCCGCGGCCGTGCCAGTCTACCTCTCTAGGGAGCCATGTTCCTTCCCAAGCCACGCTCGGGTTCTTCCAATAGCGACAATGCGGAAGCGTGCCTGATTAGGCATGTCCGGCGCGTCTTGGTCATCATCACTGTCGCCGTGCTCGCCGTCACGGTGATGAGTCCCGGCGCCGGCGCGCTGCAGGAGGACCCAGACCGGGTCATCACCATCGGTGAGAGTAATAGCCCGGAGCAGCGAGAACAGCTCCTGGAGATTTTCGATGCCGATGAGAATGATCGTGTCATCACGATCACGGTCGCGCAGACCGCCGATGCCATGGAGGGCATCTTCGACCTCTCCGGAATCGAGACGGCCTACTCCTCGACCGCGCTCACCTGCCGGGACCTCGGTGAGGGACTTCAGGTAACCACCCGCAACATTCAGCAGATTACCCCTGGTCTCTACGCCATGGCGTTGGTCACCGCCGGGATAGGCGATGCCGACTTGACCGTCGCCGCGCCGGACGGCCTCGGCGCGGTTCGGGGGCAGACCGCCCTCGCGGGCGTCTTCGAGACGTGGGACATTGCTCCCTGTGAAAGCGGCAACACCAGCGCGGCGCGGCAGCGGCTCGCACTCGAGCAATTGACGCTGACATCGGAGATTGGAGACCTCGTGTTCGGCGGCGTGCCGGCTGCCACCGAGCTCGTGCTCGAGATGCAGCGACAGATCGTGATCAACAACATTACGGACCGTGCCGCGATCGAGGGAATACTCGAGGAGCAAGAAGCGGCGCTGGGCGTCACCGTTCCCGATCCCCAACGCGGCGAGCTCCTCGACCTCATGACCCGGCTGGCCAAGGCCGACATCGATTGGAGCACCTTTGCTTCCGGCTGGACGATTGAAACGAACGCGGAGAACACCCGGATCACGATGCGTGGAGAAGGCATCGCCATTCTGCGAGCGCAGCAGACGGCCACTGCCGAGGCGGGCGCGGCCCTGACCGCGACGGCTGCATCAGAGCAAGCCTTGACGGCGACGGTGGAAGCAGGTCTGGCGATGACGGCCACCGCCCGCGCCCGGAGCGCGAAGACGGCAACCGCAGAGGCCGGGGCGGCCCTGACGGCCACAGCTCAAGCAAGCTCGGCGAGAACCGCGACCGCCAACGCGCTGGCCACGCGCGATGCCGCCGCGCTCGCGACCGCGAACGCGCGAGCCACGCTTGACGCCGTGGCGGCATTGACGGCGACCGCCGTCGCCATTCCGACCTCGACGCCGATCCCGCCCGAGGCGGTCTCTGGTGAGGTTCTCAGCAACGAGGGCGGTCAGCTGACCGTGCGGCCGCCCGGCACCGCCGCGGCGCTCACGTTTCCTGTCGGGCCGGATGCCACGATTACTCGGTCCGGGGAGAGCGCGCCTCTGGAGGCTATTGCTGAAGGCGACACGGTTCAGCTTACGGTCGATGGCAGTTCGCGCGCGGTTACGGCGCTGTCGGCCACTCCGGCTCCTCCCCGGCGCGACTTCCCGACCACGGGCGTTGGCTTCATGCTGTTGGCGTTGGGATTGCTTGGAGTCGTCTGGTGGTTTATCGCGATCAAGCGCGACCGGCGAGAGCCTTTTGTCCTTAAACGCACGGCGACGTAGCAAGGGTCGGCATTAGAGGGCGGAGATGGATATGGATCGGGCGGTTGTTACACATCGGAGAAACGTTCAAGCGACACCCCGGCCGGACGAGGCTGTGCCCTCGGAGCTGCTCCAGAGGCGTGATGACATCGTTCGCTACACGCGTGGCGGTCCTGTCTATGCGACCGATGGTCTCGTCGGGCATATCCGGAATGTCGTCGTCGAGGAAGCAGCGGGGACGGTTGCCGAACTCATCGTCAATTTGCGAGACGGGCGAGACGTTGTCCTACCGCTCGATTTCGTGGACCACACGGCCGGCTCGGCGCTCTTCCTCGCCGCGAGCCGACTCCAATTCGGCGAGGTCGTAGCGCGAGCCCCCGAGTTTACGAAGCGAGGATTCCTCAAGGCGAACCTGAAGAAGCTCCTCACCGCATCGTCCGGCTTGGAGCACAAGGAACCACGCCGCGCGGTAAGCAGAATCGGCGAAGACTTCGTAGAGACACCCGCCGGCACGCCGGCGAGACGGAGTGCCGGCCCTTCAAGCGATGAGTAGCCGCCCAGTCTACGCACTCGTATATGCCATACTCTAGAGGAGACATGCCGGGAGTCAGGGTGCCGTGGCTCGGCGGTCTCCAGCCCTCGTGGCGATCGCGGGGTTGCGTTCACCTAGATGGATGGCGGCAATCATTCGCCTCGTCTCCCGATGGCGGTAAGCACAACCCGAAGGCTGGTATTTCCGAGGAGGAACTAGGTGGAGCGGTGTCCAAATTGCGGAGCCACGGTCCGAGAAGGAGCGAGGTTCTGCACCGCCTGCGGTTTTCGCATGAGTGACTCCGGCCAGGCCAGGAGTGACGCGGCCTCCGCTTCGCCGGCGTCCGCCCCCTGGTGGGGTCAGACGAGCGACGACCCGCAGCCTCACGACCAGCCCCAAGAGGCCTCGGGCCAACAGGCCGGGGCAACCGAGGCATCATTCTGGGATCGGGTTGAGGACGCGGCGCGAGGTCAGAAGGGGAAGGACCCATTCCAGAGCTGGGAGTCTGGGCTTCGGCCCCTGGCCGTGAGCGCAGCCGAGCCAGCGACCGCGGAAGATGCGACGGAGGCGGACGTCGCGTCGCCTGAACCTTCCGACGAGCCCCCCGCGCTCGTGACGTTCGCTCCCTCGTGGCACGGTCAACAAGCGAATACTGCCGCATCAGCTGAGAGCCAAGACGGGGAAGATATGCAGCCTTCCCGTGATCGAGCTGAAGGGAAGCCCGCGTTCCCCGCGGCTGATTCCGCGATGGCCGAGCGCCGGGGAGGCGCTTTGATCGCGGAGTTGGATGGCATCGCCCGTGATCTGGCGGAGGCACGTTCGTCGAACGCGAGCGCGATGGACGATAAACTCGAACGGTTGCGTTCCGCGATCGAGAACGCCCGCGACCGCCCCCGGGAGATCGACGCGATGCTGGCCTTATCCGGGCAACTGGACACCCTCGCCGATCTCCTGGCGATGAATGAACGCATGGCTGCCGCCATTGACGCGGCGGTCAGGGCCCTCCGCGGCGAAGGCGCCTCGTAGCGACCCCGGTAGGTGGGCGGCGGCAGACAGTTGCGGGGGGAGAAGAGGCGGCAGGGCCGCGAGATTTCGTGGTATGGGTGCCCCTACAATTCCCGGTGGCGTCGCACGGGACGAATAGTCTTTCCACACAGCCTCTTACTCCAAGCCACTTGGCGGGCGGCTGCATGCTCAGTGCTCCTCGGGCTCGGCCGGCGAACCCAGCTCGTCCGGTTGTTCCAGCGGGCGCGTGGTATCGGAGGGTTGCGGCTCAGGAGCCGTCTCTCGGTCATCCGTGAGATGCGGTGGTCGCCGGTGAACGGCGCTCGGCCGCTGGAGTCGCTCGCCGCATGCCGCGCAGAATTGCCCGGCGGGTGTCACACCGCGGCACCGCGGGCAGACCACGCGCCCACCGGCGGTCATCAACGCGGCCCGGTCAAATCTGACGGCCCGGTGGAGCTCGCGGCGACCAAGCACCGCCAGGACGACCGTGATCAGCGCCAGCCATCCCAATTCCACCAGGGCCCCGAAGGGCATCACCAGCCGGCCGACCACCGCGTAGAGAAACAAACCGCCCAGACCGGCCGCGATCGGAATGATCAGGTCAGCGGCTCGCTGACTGAGCGCGCTTCGCCAGATGCCCGCGCCGATGAGCCCGGAGATCAGGCAGAAGAGCACCGGTCGTATCACGATCACGCCGAGGATCATGGCGGTCGCGTCGGCAACGCCGATCGCGGATACGGTACCCGACAGCAGTGGCCAGAAGTAGACGATCCCGGTCGCGGGGG
>DASYWB010000004.1:0-14987 GCA_035936495.1 Thermomicrobiales bacterium | reverse complement strand
CGTGCCGACGATAGTGTAATGGGACGGCCCCGCCCCCGAGAGGGCGACGAATGGCGCACCGGCTGTCTTGAACGATGAGATGAGGCTATGCAGCTCGGGGCGTAGGTCCAGAAGCGGTCGCTCAAAAGCATTCCGGAGCAGTAGGCTGTCGAGCGGTAACGCCTGGCCAATGATGACGGCTTGCGACGCAACCGCTTCGCCTGACGTGAAGTCCGAGGCGCGGAGAGCCCCATAGAGCGCGGCGGTCTTCAACGGGATCGGTCGTGAGAGACGAGGTGCAACGATCACGAACCAGAGGTCGGCTGGCGTCGGCAACGGCTCGACGTGTTCGCCGTGTCCTGTCACGAGTGCGGTGCCGCCGGTAAGAAAGAAGGGGACGTCACTCCCCAACGCGCGGGCTATCCGGCAGAGGGATTCGTCAGTTGCAGAAGAATCCCAGAGGCGCCGCGCGACGCGGAGTGCCGTCGCGGCATTGCTACTGGCGCCTCCCAATCCGGCGGCGACGGGGATGACCTTGTGGAGCCGAACATGAGTGCCGTGAGGAACCGTGGCTGACTGAGCCAGTCGTTGAAGGGCGGTGGAGACGAGGTTCGAGGCTTCGAGCTCGGGAGCCCGCCGACCGTGGACGTAGACGTCCAACCGCGTGCCGGCCGCCGGGTAGGTCAGTTCCATGGTATCGCGAAGCGTGATCGTCTGAAAGACGCTGGCGATCTCATGGAACCCGTCTTCTCGGCGGCGAATGACCTCGAGGCCGAGATTGAGCTTCGCTGGTGAATCGGCCCGGAGCGTCGTCATGGCGCTTGGGCCGTGGCGATGAGCTCATCAGGGGCGCGTTGCGTAAGCGTGAGCCATTCATCGAGTGCGAGTGTCTGGGCACGCCGATCGGGCGCGATCTCGTTGTTCGTGAGCCAGCGAATCGTATCGGGTTTGGGTAAGTCGAGCTCCGCCGCCAGCGTGTTGGCGAGCTGCTTTCGCCTCTGGCGGAATCCAGCATTGACGATACGAAAGAAAAGCGGCCTGAGCGCCGGTTCGAGCGGCAGGTCCTGCCGAACGTTGAGCACGACGACGGCGGATTCGACGTTCGGTGGAGGCAGGAAGACGTCAGGTGGTACGGTGAAGGCAATCCTAGGCACCGTATAGAAGCGCGTCGCGATACCGAGAATGGTCATGTTGGGCGGCTCGGCGGCTATCCGTTCGGCTACCTCCCGCTGGACCATCACCGCGAGGCTGCGAGGGCGACGAGGCTGCTCCAAGAGGTGGCGGATGATGGCCGTTGCCGAAGAATAGGGCAAGTTGGCGGCGACGAGGAACGCCTGATCGGGCGGGAGGTAGCCACCGAGGTCGAGCTCCAGCGCATCGGCTTCGACTACCCGGAAATTGGCGCTGCCGGCGAACGTCTGCCGGAGATGCAGTGCGAGACGGCTATCCAGCTCGACCGCGATCACGTCGCGCGCACGCCGGACGAGCTCCTCGGTGAGGATACCGAGGCCAGGACCGATCTCCACGACGACATCGTCGTCATCAATGCCGGCGGCCTGAACGAGGCGATCAACGACACCCCGTTCAAACAAGAAATTCTGGCCGAGCCCCTTGCTGGGGCGGACGCCCAATTGGCGGAGCAGGTGAAGCCAGCCCTGCCGCGTCGTGGGCAAGACGGACGCCGCGGAGACGGTCACAACGTTGTGCGTGGATACATGGCGTAATCCGCTCCCGAGCCTACGCGATAACCTGGACTCCCGCGCCATCGGTCACCGTGCCAATCTCCCATAGGCGAAGGCACGCATCCCGGAAACGTTGCCGGAAGCTTTCCGCCGCGTCGGCAGGGATGGCGAAGAGCAGACCCCCGGACGTCTGTGGATCCCATAGCAGCGCCGCGAGGTCCTCGGGAACACGCGCGTCGATGGTTACCCCTCCGCCAGAGGTCGTGAAATGGTCGCGGTTCCGGCCAAGACCTCCGGCTTGATGGCCAGCGGCGGCATAGGCGCGCGCACCATCCATGATCGGGACGGCAGTGGCATCGATGTGGAGGGAGACCCCGCTCTTCTCGGCCATTTCCGATCCGTGGCCGAGAAGCCCAAAGCCCGTGATGTCCGTGCAGGCGTGAGGACGGGTGGGAGCGGCGGCACGGGCGGCATCCCGGTTCAGCGTCAGCATCCAGTCAATGGCCGCCTGAGCGCGGTCCGGCTCGGCCGCGCCGCGTTTAATCGCGGTGGTGATAATCCCAGTCCCAATGGGTTTGGTGAGGAAGAGGCGGTCACCGACTTTCGCACCGGCCTTGGTCAGAATCTGAGAAGGGTGAGCGAGACCGGTCACGCACAGCCCATATTTGGGTTCGGCGTCGTCGACCGTGTGCCCTCCGGCGATGATGCCGCCGGCCTCGGCGACCTTCGCGGCGCCACCATCAAGGATGGCCCCCAGGATTTCGCCCGGTAGATCGGCGGGAAAGCCGGCGATGTTCAAGGCAAGCGAGACTTCGCCGCCCATGGCGTAGATATCGCTCATGCTGTTGGCGGCCGCGATCCCGCCGAATGTGAATGGGTCATCAACGATCGGTGAAAAGAAATCGAGTGTCTGGATCATCACCAGATCGTCGCGAAGTCGGAAGACCGCCGCGTCATCGCTGGTATGGAGACCGACGAGCAGATCGGGGTGGGTATACTGTGTGAGCGTTCCTGAGCGCAGCACCTGCGCCAAGGCCCCTGGGCCGAGCTTGGATGCTCAGCCGGCCGCTCTGGCGAGCGTGGTCAGCCGGATCTCGTCGCGAGTTTGCACGATCATCCTCTTCCATGACAGCGAGCGTTACTCCGTAGCGATCATACGGGTTAGCTCGCGAATGCGCCACCGCGACGGGGACTGGAAAGGGGTAGGACGGCGTGAAGCGGCATTCAGGGCGTCATGGCTGGCATGGCCTGTGCACAAGCCATGATGGATCGACGATTCAGGCACAAGGAGATACATCATGGCCGGGCGGACAAAGAGGCAGACACACCTGAACCCCCCGACACTCGCCGGCAAGGCTGATCCGACCGAGGTTGCGGCTCCGATCGTCAGCGGGGGACTGGGAGGGACGCCAGACGGTACGCAGGTACCCCATCATTCGCCGACGGCGGTGCCGGGGAAGCCAATGGCCCCGATAGCCGACGCACCCAGCGGCAATGACCCCCTCAACGAACAGGCGATGGACCGAGGCTCCGGTGACCAACCCATTGAGCCCGGTGAGGAGCTGATGCCGATTGACGGCGAGCCAGCGCCAGCAGGATCGTGAGCGAGCCGCCACTCGTCGCCGAAGTGCGGCCCCGTGATGCACTGATGATGCACACTACCCAGACGCGAGCAGGCGTAGCGGTCCACAAGGAACAGCTTCATAGGAGACGATAGAGGCGAGGGTGTTTGGGTTTCTCGGTCGCATGGCTTTTCGCCTCCACTGGCTCATCGTCGGGGTCTGGGCGGTCGTTCTGGTGGCGGCTGTGCCAGCCGTCTTGCACCTGGATGAGGTGCTGAAGGTCGGTGGTTTCTCATCGCCTGAGGTCGAGTCGGCGCGCGCGCGTGAGATGCTCGAACGGAAGGTAGGGCTGCCGCCCTCCCAAATGGTCGTGCTCTACCAGAGTGACACGCTTCCCGCGCACGGTCCTGCCTTTCTTCGCCAGGTTGAGGATTCCCTTCGCGACGTGCGTGACCTCCCGTTTGTCACTGATGTTCTGCTGCCGTCCGAGGATGACAGCCTGATAGCTCCCAGCGGTCGGCTGGCGTATGCGCTTGTCGGGTTGAACCTGCCGCCTGAGGACGCCCAGCGTGCGGTCGAGCCGTTCGAGCGGGCGATGCAAGCGCAGCCGGATTTGGAGATCACGCTCGCGGGTGCGCCGGTCTTCTATGCGGACATCGAGACGGTGAGTCAACGGGATCTGCGGCGTGCCGAGCTGATCGCGGTCCCGTTCGCGCTGGTGGCGCTCCTGTTGGTCTTCGGCTCGGTCGTCGCGGCCGTGGTGCCGCTGCTGGTCGGTGGGCTGAGCGTGGCGGCGGTGTTAGGGTCGCTGTACTGGATCGCTCAGGCGACTGACCTTTCGATCTTCGTCTTGAACTTGGCGTCGATGCTCGGCCTCGGGCTGGCAGTCGATTATTCACTCTTCGTGACCAGCCGCTACCGGGAGGAACTGGCGCGAAACGGCGGCGACGTGGGTGATGCGGTCGAGCAGTCCCTTGCGACCGCCGGCCGGGCGGTGTTCTTCTCGGGCCTGACCGTCTTGATCGGCCTTTCGGGGCTGTCATTCTTCTCGTTCATGTTCTTGCGCTCGGTGGGCATCGCGGGTGTGGTGGTGGTGGTCTTTGCGACCCTCGCCGCGCTGACGCTCTTGCCGGCGGTGCTCTCGATTATCGGGACACGAATCGATCGGTTGCCATTGCGGTGGCGGCGACCTCCGCGGAGTCCAGGGGCGCGAACGGGCGGCCTCTGGGCCAGATGGGCGGGGTGGGTGATGGCCCATGCGTTGATGGTTCTAATGCCGACGCTTGCGTTTCTCTTGCTGCTTGGCTCTCCGTTTCTCGATGTCAACGTCTCCTCGCCGGATGGGCGCATCCTGCCGGCCGATCTCCCGTCTCGGCAGGGCTTTGACCTCCTCTCGGAGCGATTTGGACCCGGCGAGATTTCGCCTATGGTAATCGCGGTGGAGAGCTCTACCTCTATCTACGAAATGGAGAATCTCGCCGCGCTTCACGAGCTGACGACGGAGCTCGAAAGTGATCCGCGGGTGGATCGCGTGCAGAGCATCGTGAGCTATGGTGATGGCGTCGATCAACAGACGGCGCTGGCTCTGCTCGCGGGCCGTCGAGGGTTGGAGCGTCTCGGCGTTGACACTGGGTTGGACCGATTGACAGGCGAGGAGGCGACCATGGTGCTCGCCTACACTCGCGCCCCCGCGAACGAACCGTCCAACAAGGAGCTATTGCGAGACATCCGCGATCTCAACCTAGGCGGCGATTTGACGATGCTGGTTGACGGTGGGACCGCGGAGATTGTCGACGTCGTCGATCTCATGTATCACGATTTCCCACGCGCGGTGCTGTGGATCGTCATCGCCACGTACATCGTGCTGCTCGTGCTATTCCGCTCCCTGATCTTGCCGCTCAAGGCCATTGTCATGAACATGCTCTCGATCCTGGCGTCCTATGGCGCCCTGGTTTTCATCTTTCAGGAGGGGCATTTCAGTGGGCTGCTGCGATTCACGCCGCTCGGGTTCGTTGAGGCCTCATTGCCCGTGATCATGTTCTGCATCCTGTTCGGGTTGAGCATGGACTACGAGGTGTTCCTGCTTTCCCGGGTACGAGAAGAGTGGGAGCGGACCGGCGACAACGGTCAGAGTGTGGCCATGGGACTGGAGCGTAGCGGCAGGATCATTACCAGCGCGGCCTTGATCGTCGTCGTGGTGACGGCCTCCTTCGTGACCGCCGACGTCATTTTGATCAAGGCCCTGGGGCTTGGGATCGCGCTCGCGGTCCTGCTGGACGCGACGGTCGTGCGGGCGCTCCTCGTTCCGGCCACGATGCGCTTATTGGGTAAATGGAACTGGTGGCTCCCCGCGCCGCTCGGCAGGATCTTGCCGGCAGGGTCGTTCGTCGAGGAGTCGGCTTACACGCGAGAGATAGAGGTGCGCTCATGAGTCAGCGATTTTGGCGAGTGTCCGGGGTTGGTGTCGGCGTCATGGTGCCGCTGCTGGCGCTGATGATGTGTCGGGGAGCGTTAGGTGCCGCCGCGACGTCCGCCACGGACGGCACACCCTACGTGGAACCACCTCCCGGGAACGTGGATGCCCCCGAGGAGGTAACGTTTCCCGAGGATGACGGCCCTCACGATGCGTCCATCGAATGGTGGTACTACACCGGGCACCTCTTCACTGACGACGGCGTGCGATACGGATTTGAGCAGGTTGTCTTCAAGGGGGCGCCTAATGGTGTCGCAGGGTTCGCGTCGCACGCCGCGATCACCGACAGTGGCCGGGATCGGTTCGTCTATGGCCAGCGGGTAAGCGGACCGGGGGCGCTCCAGTCCGGACCGGGGTTCAACGTCGTCATGGGTGACTGGGTCATGCGAGGCGTGAACGGCGAGGATCGTCTGCGGATGAGCGTCCCTGGGTATCAGATGGCAATCGAGTTGTCGGCCGTCAAGCCTCCCACCCTGCATGACGGCGATGGCTTTATCGACTACGGAGGAGGCCAAGCCTCGTATTACTACTCGCGGACCCGGATGGCTGTTCAAGGGATCTTGGTGGTGGAGGGAGAGCCACGGGAGGTCCATGGTGAAGCATGGATGGACCACCAATGGGGAGACTTCGAGACGTTTGATGAGGGCGGATGGGACTGGTTCTCCGTGCAGCTCACGGACGGCACCGACCTGATGCTCTACGTTATTAGAGCGGCGGACGGAACCCCGGTGATTCTAGACGGCTCACTGGTGTCGCCGGAAGGGGAGCTGACGATCTTGGACGGCCCGGATTTCACAGTGACGACGACGGCGACATGGACGAGCGAGGCGACCGGCACGACATATCCCACTAGATGGAAGATCGAGCTGTCCGAGCACGACTTGGAGCTCAGCCTCACTCCGTCCGTCGCCGCCCAAGAGCTCGACACACGGGCAACGACCGGCGTGATCTACTGGGAAGGCGAGGTGACTGTTGAAGGAATCCAGGATGGTCAAGAGGTCGAGGGTCTCGGCTACGTGGAGCTAACCGGCTATGGATCATAGCGACCCACTGGCCGGCCTTGATGTGCGACGCGCGCGGCGCTACCGGCGTATAAGCATCGCGCTCTACGGCGTGGGGCTGGCCTTCTCGGTCGGGCAGGCAGCGTGGCTCGCGCTGAGTGGGCGCTCGGCGCGCCTCCGGAGTTGGAGCGAACGGCGTGTTCCGAGGAAGTCGCTGGCCACGCCCGCATACTTGTTGAGCAGTCAGGCCCTGGATTGGCTGACGAGCCTTCCGCTCTCGTTTGCCGGTGGCTACACGGTAGAGCGGTATTTCGGACTGACCACGCGGACACCCGGATCTTGGCTCGCGGAGCAGGTCAAGTCGGCAATAGTGGCAACGGCGTTCCAGGTTCCATTGGGCACGGCCGCATTCTCCGTGATCCGTCGTCGGCCGGCCGATTGGTGGCTTCTGCTCTCCGCCGGCTCTCTTCCGCTCGCGGTCCTTGGGACGAGGTTGGGACCCGTTGTGATCGCGCCGCTCTTCAACCGATTTGACCGGGTGGACGACGCTGATCTCGTCGAGCGCATTACCGAGCTTGGAGAGCGAGCCGGCGTCCGCATCGCCGACGTCTATCGAATGGATATGAGCCACCAAACCGAGAAGGCCAACGCGTACTTCACGGGGACCGGACGGAGCAAACGGATCGTGCTCGGTGATACCTTGCTCGACCGCTTCGACATTGCCGAGATCGAGGCGGTGGTGGCGCATGAGTTGGGACATCAAGTGCACGGTGATCTTTGGCGGTTAATCGCTTTGTATAGTGGGTTCGGCTTTCTGACCGCCTTTGGGCTGCATCGCGCGATGCCGATATTGATCCGGTGCGGACGGGGAAGGAGCGGCGTTCGGAGTGCTGGCGATGTTGCCGCCCTGCCCTTGTTCACGCTGGCGCTGACGATGATCGGCCTGATACTCCAGCCAGTTGAGGCGGCGATCAACCGTCGCATCGAACGGAGAACGGATGCTTTTGCCGTCAACCTAACCGGTGATGGTGAAGCGTACGCTCGGGCGATGGCGCGGCTCGCGCTCCAGAATCTGGATGACCCTGATCCGCCCCGATGGCTCGTCTGGCTTCTGTACGGTCATCCGCCCACCGCCGAGCGGATCGCCATGGCGCGGGCCACGAGCGACGAGCGATCAGCCGTCAGCATGTAGGCCTCAGCTCGCTGGGAAACGGGATAGTCGAAACTATACTTTACGAGCTGATAGCTGATAGCTGATAGCTGATAGCTGATAGCCGACGAGGGAGCCGGGAAGTGGCAGTACCGCGGGAACCACCGCCGTCCGATGCGTTCGTGTGGCGGTACGGACGCTCCGAGGTGATCGTGCGGCGAGAGGAGGCGGGTTGGGTTGTCCTGTACACGTCCGCTGGGCGGCTCCTTGGTCCGCGTCAGCTCCTGTACGAGGGCCGTCATCGCCAGGCGACCCATGCCGCTTGGGACGTGATGGCGCGCGTGGTGCGGGCATCTCGTGACGAGGCGGAAGGTGTGCGGGTTGCTCAAGATGCCGCCCGGTGGATGCGGCAAGCGGCCGACGTGGAGGACCAGGAGTGATACTTTCAGACCGTGAGCTGAGCTAGACGGTATGGAGACTCGATGGCCAGGGCCAGCCTGCCAACCGCCCGTATCGATCGTATGGAGGAGAAGGGGACCTTCGTGCCGGAGCTGCCGGAAGTTGAGACGATTCGACGCATCGTCGAGCGAGAGTTGATCGGGCGTACCGTGACGCGCGTCGAGGTCCGACTCCCGAAGCTGTTGCGGGGCTCTCCAATAGCCGACACTCAACTGCTCGTGGGACGTCGCGTCATCGCGGCGAAGCGACGCGCCAAGATCCTGGTTGTCGGCTTCTCGGGAGGGCTGAGCCTGCTGATCCATTTCAAACTCTCCGGGCAGTTGTCGATTCACCAGACGAGCGGCCGCCGGTCTGCCGCCGGTCATCCCGTTCCCGATTTTCTGGGAATGTATCCGCATAAGACGACCCATGCTGAGCTACAGTTTGATGATGGAGCGGTGCTGTATTACAGCGATGTTCGCCAGTTTGGCTGGTGGCGGTTACTGCCGAGTGACGAGGTTGGCGCCGTGCTTGAAGCATTCGCGTTCGGCCCGGAGGCGGTGGGGGAGAACACCCTGAATGGCGTCGCGTTGGGAGCCCGCCTGCGCCGGCGCTCAATCGCGATCAAGACGGCACTGCTCGATCAGACGGTCGTGGCGGGGCTCGGCAATATCTATGTGGACGAGGCACTTCACCGGTCGAAGATCCACCCCACTGTAGCAGCGAATAAGCTGGACGAGGGGGCGCTCGTGCGGCTAGCGGAGGCTATCCCCTGGGCGCTTGAGCGGGGCATTGAGCAGGGTGGTGCCAAGATCGTGCATCACCGCGCCTATCCGATTGATGGGTTTCCCGGAGTCCACGCTAGAGAGAGCCAGCCCTGCCCGGTCTGCGGGACGGAGGTCGTCAAGGTCCGGGTCGGGGCTCGCGGAACCTACTTCTGCCCTACCTGCCAACCGGTCGAGAAAGCGTGATCGGGCTGCCGCGATGACGAGAGCGCACGTCACTACGGCCGGAAGTCAGTCTCGTCGGTGATCGTCCGCACGTAGGCGGCGATGAGCTTCGCCGCGGATTCGAGATCGCTGAGGCTGACCATCTCGTTCGGTGAGTGCATGTAGCGATTAGGAATCGAGACGAGGCCGGATGGAGTGCCGGGACCGGAGCGTACCATCGCGTCCGCATCGGTACCGCTAGATTTCGCTGCGCCTTGGATCGGACAGTCGAGACCGAGGTCACGGGCGGTCTGACGAAGCCCGGAGAACACGACCGGGTTGATCGATGCGCCACGTGTCAAGACCGGGCCGCCGCCCAACTTGACTTCGCCGTCGGATTTCTTATCCGCTTCGGGATAGTCGGTCGCATGGGTCACGTCGATCGCGATCGCCAGGCTGGCGCCGATCTGAAATGAAGCGGTCGAAGCGCCGGCAAAGGAGATCTCTTCCTGAGCCGCCGCTACGGCATAGACATCGGCCCGTGGCCGATCCTCGGCGAGAAGCCGCGTCGCTTCCAGGGCGACAAAGGCACCCACCCGGTTATCCATCGCGCGAGAGACGCAGAGATCGCCGGTAAGCTGGAGGAATCCTGAGTCGATGACGACTGGATCCCCAACCGTGACGCGGGCCTGCGCGTCCGCGCGATCGCTGGCACCTATGTCGATCCAAAGCTCGCGCGCCTTGACCGCCTCGTTGGAGCCCTGGCGGCGAACGATATGCGCTGCCTTCCTGCCAATGACTCCCCGCACCGTGCGCTGTTCGGATCGTATCCGCACCCGCTGGCCCGGCAACACCTGCTCATCCCATCCGCCGATTGTCTCGAACCAAAGGAAACCTTGCTCATCGACGTGGGTGACGAGCAACCCGATCTCGTCGATATGCCCTTCGATGATGACCTTGGGTCCGGCATCCGCCCGCAGGCGTGCTACCGAGTTTCCGAGCACATCGCGGGCTACCTCGTCCGCGAACAATGCTGCCTCCTCGCGCCAGACGGCCGCTGGTTCTTGCTCGAATCCAGACGGCCCGGCGGCGTCAACGAGGCGTTTCAGGAAGTCGAGCCGCTGTTCGTCCATACCATTACCCCCTCTTGCATGTTTCGCTGGTCAGCGGCGCGACAGTCGAACTGATTGAGTTGCGTCTGGTTCGCCGCACCCCAATGACGAGAGATCAAGGGCGAGCGGGCGCCGCAGAGCCTCTTGAATCGCTGGTGCGAGATCGTCCGGTCTCTCGACGACGTGACCACCATAGCCTGCCGTGGCATGCACCAGCATGGCGTTCCAGCTCTCCGCGAGACGGGCAAGGGCCGAGATGTTCATCTCCGAACGCGTAATCTCCGGTGCCGAGAACGACGTCTCGAACCCCTGGATAATCGAGCGACAGCCGAGCGCGGCAAGCTCCGCGACGACTTGCTCGATCTCCTCCGCAACGCTCGCCGCCGGAGTTCCCGCCAAGATCAATGTGGGAGCGCCGAGAATGACGATGACGTTCGGACGGCGTTTGACAGCTGATGCGAGGTCAGAGCCGCGGTCGGGTCCATGTGCCCGATTCCCGGACGAGGAGCCTGGGTAGAGCTCTTCTAAAGGTGGCTCAACCGTGGCGATGGCGGCATTCCATTCGGATGTGAGCGCATCGAGCGCCACGCCAGGCGGCGAGCCGAGCCGGTGCACGAGTGTGAGGGGCTGACGGCGGCGAGGCAATTGCCACTCCGGAAGGTCCGACATAGCGGCAATCAGGACGGCGAGAACAGCACAAATGACGGTCGCGACAACAATCCAATAGCCCACCGCTAGGCCTCGGGGGAAACGGGTTCAGTACCTGCTGCCAGTAAGCTGACCACCGCGCGACGGACCGCATGAGGGTCGATTCCCGTCTCGATGCCTCGGCCGGCAAGGTGCTCGACGAGTATCTCGGTCGCGACGTTCCCGGGCGCGCCGGGAGCAAACGGACACCCGCCCAGACCACCAGCCGAGCTATCGAACGTCCTGATTCCATATTCGAGAGCAGCATCGACATTCGCCAGCGCTCGCCCTCCGGTGTCGTGAACGTGGAGAGCCAGGAGTTCGGCTGGGATGGAAATCAGGACCTTGTCCAGGAGTTCTCGGACACCGGCTGGTTCGGCCGCACCGATGGTATCCGCGAGGGCGATTTCGTCGCAGCCGAGATTGAGGAGGCGCTCGGCGACGCGTCGGGTGTCATCGGGATCGGTCGCGCCGCTATAGGGACACGCGAATGCGACGGAGACATATCCTCGCAGCCAGACGGCATCAGTCTTGGCGCGGCGGGCAACGACGTGGAAGCGCTCAAACGTCTCGTCGATCGAAGCGCGAAGATTAGCCTGGGAAAAGGCTTCGGTCGCCGACGCGAAGAGCGCGACTGAATCGATCCCGGCCGAGATGGCCCGCTCGTACCCTCGTTCATTGGGAACCAGCGCGAGGTACCGAACTCCGGCCTGGCGATGGAGATCGTGCATAAGCTGGTCGGCGTCGGCAAGGCGTGGGACCGCGACGGGGCTCACAAAGCTCGTCGTCTCAATCACCTTGGCGCCCGCGGCCGCGAGCGCCTCGATGAAGGCGACCTTTGCGCTGGTGGCAAAGGTCGCCGGATGATTCTGGAGTCCGTCACGCGGGCCTACTTCAACGATGGTGACACGGTCAGGCTGGCGAGCGTAAGGGCCGGTCATAGGAGAGGCGGAGGTGGCAGGGCCGGAGACGTTGGCGTCGGGATGGTGGTGGGCGAAGGGGATGGACTCGGTGTCGGTGTCGCCGCGGGCGTTGCTGTTGGTGAGGCCGTCGCCGTCGCTGTTGGCGAGGGGGTGCTTGTAGGACGTGGCGTTGGCGTCGCGGTGGCTGGAACTGCGGTCGGCGTTGGTGTCGCCGTTGGTACCTCGCCTTGCAGCTCTACCGGGGCGGGAGGCAGGGCGCGCGAAGTAGGAGCTGGCACCGGCGTCGACGTGGCCGTCGGCGGAACAGGCGTCGCCGTGGCGGTCGCCGTTGGTGTGGCGGTGGCCGTCGGGGGAACTGGCGTGCCGGTGGCGGTCGGTGGAACCGGCGTTGCGGTGCTGGTCGGCGACCGTGTAGCGGTTGCGGTCGGTGGAACCGGGGTGGCCGTGTCAGTGGGCACCGGTGTAGAAGTTGCCGTCGGCGGAACGGGCGTGGCCGTATGGGTTGGCAGCGGGGTAGCGGTCGCCGTCGGTGGAATGGGGGTCGCGGTGCTGGTTGGCGTCGGTGTTGCCGTCGGCGGAACGGGCGTGGCCGTATTAGTCGGTTCCAGGGTAGCGGTCGGAGACGGGGTGGCAGTCGCCGTTGGGGGAACCGGCGTGGCGGTGGCGGTTGGTGGAACCGGTGTAGCGGTGTTGGTCGGAGATGGGGTAGCAGTGGCGGTAGGCGGAACGGGCGTCGCGGTATGAGTGGGCGTCGCCGTGGCGGTCGGTGGAACCGGTGTGGCGGTGCTTGTCGGTTCCGGGGTCGGTGACGTAGTGGGTGACGGAGTCGCCGTCGGCTCCGGGGTCGCCGAAGCGGTAGAGGTGGGCGTGGCGGTCGGCGAAGAGGTCGCGGTCGGCTCGGAAGTAGGCGTGGCGGTGCTGGTGGGCGCCGGCGTGAACGTCGCGGTCGGTGGTACCGCGGTCGCCGTCGCAGGTCCTTCACGCGGGGGCGCGGGGACGGCGTCAATGGTCGGCGCCCCGGCAGCCGCGATATCAGGGGTTGCCGTGGCGGGCGCGACAGGAGGAACCGTGGCGGTGCCCGCCGTCTCCGACGTCTCTGTCGCCGGGGCGCTAGTATCAGACGGCACCGTCTCTGGTACGGTTGGTTCGGCCTCAGCCGGCGTCTCCGTCGGTGCCTCAACGGTCGGCGTCTCTTCGGCTGTCTCCACGGCGACCGTCGTTGTATCCACAACGCGTTCCGGATCGTCGTCGCTCGCCCCGCAGGCCGCCAAAAGCGTTACCACGATTCCCACCGCGATGACGCGAGGGGCGAGCGTATCTTTCACGGAGTGGCCTCGCATGGTGACTCCTTTGTCGTGTCGCGTCGAATCGCTCCCCGTGAGCTACGATAGGTGCTGGGGAACCTTAAATCCATGTCACCGCTAGTGCTGGACATCGTAGGGGGAATCGGCCTTGTCCGCAAGCGGCTTCATCTCGATCCCTGATCTCAGTGGGGCGGTTCTCGCCGGAGGGTTGAGCCGCCGGATGGGCCAGGATAAAGCGCTAACGCCCATCCCGGGGACACGGACGACGATGCTCGACGCGGTGCTGGCGGCGCTGGCCACGGTGACTACGGACATCATGGTCGTCGCTCCCCGGCGCGAGGGCTACGAGCGAAGCAACGCGCGGCTCATTGCCGACGTTCCTGGACCACCTGGTCCCTTACGCGGGATCGCCGCGGCGCTCACCGCCGCACGGCACGATCGATGTCTGGTGCTCGCGTGCGATTTGCCATTCGCCGACCCGCGGTTGCTTCGCTGGATGGCAACCGAAGTGGAGCCGGCTGACGCCGTGATCCCGGTCACTTCCGGCCATAGTCGCCAGGGAGGGAATCGGGTGCTTCAAACGCTCCACGCGATCTATAGGCGCTCCTGCATGGCGTCCATCGAGCGGCAATTGGCCGCGGGAGACGGCGGCACCACGCGGTTTCTGGCCGAGCTGAACGTTACGTTCGTCGACGAGCAGCGGCTGCGGCTGATCGATCCCCGGTTGCGGTCGTTCGTCAACGTCAATTCAACGGATGACTGGCCGTCCACGCGTGCCAACGGTGAGCGATAGCCCGATCACGGCGCACGCGCTCCTCGGCTCCGGCATTCCGCAGCGAGGATAGCCTGGCGGGATCGACGGCCCCGGAAGATGTCCCCGTTCAGCCGGGTGCGCATCCACCGTGGGCTATACTTACGCGCAAGATGTGGAGGAGGTGGACCATGGTCGACGAAGTGCGGGGCCGACAGGCCTCGAATGGTGGGTTCGACGCGGGGTTTTTGGAAAATGCGGCGTTGTCTTGGCGCCTCTACCGGGATCCCCGGGTATCGGTCTGGTTGAAGCGCTTGCCGATCGTGCTGGCGTTCATCTACCTCGTGTTGCCGCTCGATCTCATCCCCGATATGCTGCTCGGTGTCGGGCAGCTCGATGACATCGGGATCATGGGCTTGATGGCATTGTCGCTCACCTGGCTGCCCAAGTTCGCGCCGGCGGAGGTCGTCGCGGAGCACAAGGCGAAGATGCGAAGCGGCGGGGGAGCGCGGGCGTCTGGAAGAACAGCTGACGACAAGCGGGCTCGCCGGGTCGCAGAGCATGAGGACATCATCGAGCCGCCATTCCGGGTCGATCGGTAGAGTATTTTGATCACGTGGATATGAGGATTGCCGTGAGTAGCTCGACAAGCTCAACGAAAAGGGGAGGCGCCCGGAACCGGCGGCGCCCACGTCAGGTCAACCGCTCCACGCGTCGCGCCATGGACGTGCGGCGGTTGGAGACGGTAACTGCGGGCGACACGCTTCCTCCTCGGACAGCGGATGCGACCGTGGCGCCTGGCGACGCGGATGCTCGCACGCGCGCTGGCCGCGGTCCCAACGCAATTCCCCGGGGCTTAGAGATGCTCTACATCAAGCATGATCTACGGCGCATGATCTACACCGCCGTGGCCTTGCTGGTCTTTATGGTCGTGCTGCTCGTGATCCTGAGCGCGATAAGTTAGCGTTTCCTCCCTCGGTCTTCTCTACGACCATG
>DASYWB010000003.1:0-15681 GCA_035936495.1 Thermomicrobiales bacterium | reverse complement strand
CGCGTCGCCCGCGGGAAGGCGTTCCGCGAGCGCGGTGAACGCCCGTGCGCGGCTTAGGTTGAGACCATGTAGATGCGCCATCTGGCCATCCGTTGCATCCGAGACGGTGGCCGGTTGGAAGAGCGACACGGGTTGACGTTCCGCGAGACCGGGAAGGAACTGCCCGAGCCAGCCAGGGAACTCCGCCGGCGCAAGGATCCGCGCCATCAATTCCGCTTCCGAGAGAGCGGCCGAGAGGAAGTCCGCCCCCGACGGCTCGTAGCGCGCCGGATAGTCCACGTCGTCGAGGAACCAGCGGTTCGCTGCCGCGTGGATGGCAGTCAAGAGCGCGTCATCACCATGCGCGGCGCGGAGCTCCGCGTGGTCGTACGCGCGCGAAAGTCCAAACGCCGTGTTGGGGTGGACGCCCGTTCGCTGGGGATACGTGAGGAGCGGCAGCCAGGCGAGGAGCTTGGCCGTCAGGAGATCGGCAAGTGGCTGTACCGCACTCGCCCACCGTCGGCCGTCCGGATCGTCCCACGTCGTGAGCTCGTGGTAGAGCGTCAGGAGCCATCCCCAGCCGTAGGGACGCTCTAGCGATCGGTGATTGGGATCGCTGAAGAAGCGCACCTCGGTTTCGATGTTCGCACCGGTCAGGAGTTGGTCAAGCGTGGCGCGAGCTTCAGGCGCGGGAACGGCTTCTGGGACGTGACGAAGCAGGCGGACGATGACCCAGTGCATCTCGACGCACGAATGCCAGTCGAAGCAGCCGTAGAACGCCGGGTGGAACTCGCGGTGCGTTGGGTATGGACCGGGACCCGTGGCGACGAAGTACGGCATGTGGGGATATTCACGGGTGACGTTGGCAAGCGCGACGTCTGCATAGCTGGCTGCCCGCTCGCGCAGCATCGCGTGTCGTTGCGGTTGGTCGACAGGCACGGGTTTCTCCTGGCAAGCACGGCACGGGGTTCAGGGTTCTACACGGATGATGTACCGCTAGATCGGATGCGTAAACTTGTGCCTGCTAATAACATTGGGCCCATGCCGAGGCACGTGGTGTCGCTATTTCAATAGTGGCAGCGTGATGGTGCCCCCGCGGGCGACGGCGCCGAAGTGGCGGAAGTCGGTGGCGAGCACCCGGCCGCCGTGGCGCTCGGCACAAGCGATCACCGCCGCGTCGACGAACCCGAGCGGGAAGCCCGCGTAGCGCTGGATGAGCTGGCGGATGCGGGGGATATCGTTCTCGCCGCAGTCGAGGAAAAAGCCCCCGGCTTCGATATTCGCCAAAAGCTCAATGAGTGAAACTGGCCGCAGGCGATGCTCCACGAGGTACGTAAGCTCGCCCATAGCGCTTACGGGAAACCAATAGGGGCCGGGGTCCGTTTCGAGAAAAGCCGATACCGGCTGATGATACTCATCTGCGGAGCTAAGGATTGCGAACAAGGCTGATGTGTCCAGAGTGATCACTCGTGGCCCCATTCCTCCTCAGGACGCCAGTTCGCCGCGAGCCAATCTTCGATGTTCTCAGAACTTAGCTCAGGATCGGAGTCAATGCCGATCAGGCGCAGGATAGGCCGTTCCCGCTGGGCGAAGCGTGCTTTCAGGGTATCTCGAATGAGATCGGCCTGAGGGCGCCCTTCTTGACGTGCCGCTGCCTTGATTTGAGCATGCAGTTCTTCAGGGAGGTAGATTGTCGTCTTTTGCATGGCGAAACCTTGCCATATGCCATAAGTAGCGCTACCAGCCTAGACTCTCTGACGGAATACATCGCGTAGGCTCAGAATGGCGTGCAGACCGGACGTGTCCATGGTGATCACTTGTGGTCCCAATCCTCCTCGGGGCGCCAATTCTCAGCCAGCCAATCCTCGATGTCGACCGACTGAAGGTCACTATCTTTGGCGATGCCAATCGATCGGACCTTGGTCCGTTCCTGTTGGTCGAAGTGGGGCTGGAGTACGCTGCGAATCGCCTCCGCTTGGGGTCGCCGTTCCCGCTGGGATGCGGCTTTGATCTGGGCATGCAATTCGTCGGTCAAGTAGATCGTGGTCTTTTGTATGACGCAATCTCACCATATACCATAGGTGGTAAAACGGTGCGGCGCGGTCAGGAATTGGCATTCAGACGCACAAGCGGCTGGTTGTACTCGACGAAGGCGCCGTCTTCGGCCAGGAACTCCGCGATGGTGCCCCCCGAGGGTGCGGTGACCTCGTGATACGTCTTCATGACTTCGATCAGGCCGAGCGTTTGGCCGGCTTCGACCGTCTCGCCAGGTTCAACGAATGGGGGGGCATCCGGACTGGACTTGCGGTAGAAGATGCCGAGCATCGGCGCTCGGACGATGCCAGCCTCGGGTTCTTGCTCCGACGCCGAAGTCTCTGTCAGCGGCACATCGGAGTGGGGTTGGAAGGCGGCGCCTTGGGTGCCACGCTGAAGATCCACCACCAGGCCGTCGACTTCAAGACGCAAGGCAGTGACACCGGCGGCTTGCGCGGCCTCGATGACCCGGACGACGCCCTCCGGATCCCAGGCGATTCGCTCGGTTTGTCCCATCTTTCCCTCGCATTGCGCCGATTGAGTGGATGACGTCCAACCAGGTGTGACGCTCGCCGCGATGGTCACCGCATCGTCGCCGAGGGTCGCATGGTAGGCCAAGGCGAGCCGCCGAGCTTCGGAAACGTCAACCGCGGTGAAGGTGACGGTGTTACCGGGGCGGACCTGGGCGAGGCGATCGAGGTCGGCGCTGACGATCGTGGCAATCTTGGGGTAGCCGCCGACCGTCTGCCGGGGTGTCAGCAGCGCGATCGGTTGACCATCGCCAGGCACCTGGACAGTGCCGGGTGCGATGCCCTCGGAGAGCATATCGGCGCCGTGGGAAAGCTCGACAGCCGGACCCTGGAGGCGAACACCCATCCGATCGGCTTTGGTGGAGGCGGTAAAGACACCTTCGAGCAGCGCGGCGATTCCGGCATCGGTAAAGCGATGCTGCTGAGGTCCAAGCACAACCCGGAGCTCCACCGCTGCGGCTTGACCCGGTGGCTCCTGGCTTAGGCGGCGGCGAAGCAGCATCTCCAGCGATCCGGGTGGCGGGCCGATGGGGATCTGATCACCGGCGCGGAGAGGCCGTCCCTCGATGCCGCCAAAGTGGCCGGTGAGGTCGGTAGCACGGCTGCCGAGGACGGTCGGCACCGCGATGCCGCCGGCGACGCAGAGATAGGCTCGGGCACCGTGCCCGGCCGGCGCGCCAAAGGCCAGCTCGGACCCCGCGGGAGCGAGGACAGGTTGCCAAATCGGCAACGCCTGACCGTCGAGCGTGGCGCCGAGATCGGTCCCGGCCAGCGCGATGGCCATGGGCGAGTCGAAAGCGAGCCGGGGACCGGAGAGCGTGATCTCCAGGGCAGCGGCGTTCGGGTCGTTGCCAACGAGACGGTTGCCGAGGATCAACGCGCGGCGGTCGACGGCACCACCCCGTGTGACGCCGAAGCGCTCCAGGCCGGGCCGGCCGAGGTCTTGGACGGTCGTCAGGAGTCCGGGCTCGACGACGCGAACGGTCGAGGCAACCTCGGGTCTGGCCGCGCACGGCGGCGCGGGTAGCGGATGCTCGTTCACGCCCTCGGGTAAGACGATAGCGGCGTAGCGGCGCTTGCTGGAACTGGAGGCGATCTCGGCGGCGGTCTCGGGTGTGGTCGGGTCGAAGCGCAGGGTGTCGCCCGCGCGCATCAGAAACGGGTCGTCCTCGGAGAGATCGAAGAGCGGGACTGGCGTCCGCCCGATGACGCGCCACCCGCCGGGCGTATCGAGCGGGTAGACACCCGTCTGCTCGCCGCCGATCGCGACCGACCCGGCAGGGGTGCTGGTACGTGGAGATGTGAGCCGGGGCGTCGCCAGCTCGGGCGGGAGACCCATCAGGAAGGGGAATCCGGGCGCGAACCCCAGGCACGCAACCAGATAGTCCGCGCCAGCGTGACGGGCGATGACCTCTTCCGCGCTCAGCCCCGTATGCTCGGCGACCCCTACGAGGTCCGGGCCGGCCTCGCCGCCGTAGACGACCGGTAGGGTAATCCGGCGGCCCACCGTGGCGGGGTGATCGGGCAGATCGCCGGCGAGGCGAAGAATCAGCGCTTCCAGCTCGTCTGGATCGGCCGCGACCGGATCGAAGGTGACCACCAGGGCCACATACGACGGCAACAGGTCCAGCAGGCCAGGTGGTTCCGCCCGCTCCAGCGCCGTGGTGAGGCCGACGACGCGCGCGGTCGCGGCAGGACCGGACTCCGTGACCAGCTCGACGCGCAGCGCGCTATCAGCGAGGTGTTGGATCTTGATCGAATCCGGCGCGGTCCGACGCTTACGCATCAGCGGTCGCGGAGAGAACAAATGGCGACACCCGCCGCTTCCAGCCGCTCCCGCATGGTCCGAACGATGGCGACAGAGCCAGGCGTGTCGGAATGGGTGCAGATGGAATCGACCCGCAGCTCGATGTCTTGGCCGTCGATGGTTTGCAAGCGGCCCTCGGCGACCAACCGGACCATCCGCGCCGCCGCTTCGTCCGGATCGGTGATGAGCGCACCAGGCAGACGGCGGGAAACGAGCGTGCCATCCGCGTTGTAGGCCCGGTCGGCGAAGCCCTCGCGGGCGGTTGGCAGCCCGGCGCTCTCACCGGCGGCGAAGAGAGCCGTGCCGGGTTGGGCGAGGAAGATGAGATCGCGATTATAGGCCCGAACGGCTTCAGCGATGGCCCCGGCGATGGCTGGCTCCTTGACGGCGACATTGTAGAGCGCGCCATGAGCTTTGAGGTGCTGAAGCTCGATCCCGGCGGCGCGGCAGAACGCATCGAGCGCACCGAGCTGATAGAGAACGTCGGTACGAACTTCGTCCGGGGTGGCCGCGATGGCGCGGCGCCCGAACCCGACGAGATCGAGGAAGCCGGGGTGCGCGCCGACGGCGACTCCCTTGTCGCGGGCGGACGCGACCGTTCGCTCCATGACGCGCGGATCACCGCCGTGGAAGCCGCAGGCGACGTTGGCGCTCGATATGAGATCGAAGAGCTCATCATCGCCACCGATCGTGTAGGCACCGAAGCTCTCACCGAGGTCACTATTGAGGTCAATGGTCATCGTATCGGACATAGAATGTCTCCTTTCGCTACGCGACGGCCTTGTTGGTCCGATAGGCGGTGGGGCTACTCTGTATAAGATGGTACTCATCCAACACGCATGTCACAGACCGAGGTAGGCGCGGCGGACGAGGTCGGAGGCGAGGAGGTCTTCGCCGGTGCCAGAGGTGATGGTCGTGCCGGTCTGGAGGACGTAGGCGTGGTCAGCCAGCTCGAGGGATTCGCGGACGTTCTGTTCGACGAGGAGGATCGTGAGGCCCTCATCGGCGATCCGGCGAATGGTGGCGAAGATCTCCTCGACGAGCTTCGGGGCAATGCCCAGGGACGGCTCGTCGAGCATGAGCAGGCTTGGCCGGAGCATCAGCCCGCGGCCAATCGCGAGCATCTGCTGTTCGCCGCCGGAGAGTGTCGCGGCGCGTTGATCGGCCCGTTCCCGAAGGCGTGGGAACATCGTGAAGATCTGGTCCATCGATGCCTTCTCATGCTCACGCGCGCGCTTGGTATAGCTGCCAACGAGGAGATTCTGGCGGACCGTCAGGCGCCCGAAGAGCTTGCGGGCCTCGGGCACGTGGGCGATGCCAAGCTCGGCGATGCGGTGGGCCGGCTGACCGTCCAGGCGCTGCTCGCGATAGGTCACCGAACCGTGAGTCGGGCGAACGAGGCCGGAGATCGTGCGCAGCGTGGTGCTCTTGCCGGCGCCATTGGAGCCGAGGAGGACGACGATCTGCCCCTCCTCAACGCCAAAGCTGACATCATGGAGGGCGGGAACGCCATCGTAGGCCGCGCCAAGGTTGTTGACCTCCAGGAGCATTAGGCGGTCTCCTCGGCTGGGCGGTATTTGTCGCCCAAGTAGGCGGCGATCACGTCCGGATTGCGAACGACGTCGGTGGGCAGCCCTTCGGCGATCTTCTGGCCGGAGTCCAGGACCACGATGTGGTCCGAGATCGGCATTACGACTTCCATGACGTGCTCGACCAGCAGAACGGTGACGCCGCGCTCACCGATAGCGCGGATCAGCTCGACCGCTTGGGTTCTTTCGACGGGGTTGAGCCCCGCCATGACCTCGTCGAGCATCAGGAGTCGCGGCCCCGTGGCGAGGGCGCGGGTGAGCTCCAAGCGTTTCTTGTCGGCAATGGTCAGATCCGACCCAAAGGCGTGGCTCTTGGCGACGAGGCCGGTAAAGGCGAGCAACTCCAGGGCGCGTTCTCTGGCCTCGGCGGTACGGTTCGTCCGGGCAAAGGCGCCAATCATCACGTTATCGAGCACGGTCATCTCGGCGAAGGTGCGGACGACCTGAAAGGTGCGCGCCACTCCGGCGCGTAGGACACGTTCGGCTGGCCAGCCACCGATGTCCTGACCCGCGAAGCGGATGGTGCCGCTACTCGGCGGAAAGAAACCGGAGATGCAGTTGAAGAGGGTGGTCTTGCCGGCGCCGTTCGGCCCGATCAGACCGACGATCTGACCCTCCTCGACCGTAAAGGAGACATCGTGGTTGGCTTCCAGGCCACCGAAGCGCTTGGAGACGCCCGAAAGCTCGAGCAACACGGGCATCAGTGGTTTCCTCCGGGAGCACCAACCAACGGCGCTTCGCCAGGCTCGTGCCTGGTGCCAGCCGGTGGTCCGGCCTCACGACGACGGCGGAACCGGCTGCTCAGAGCAACGAGGCCATTGGGTTGAAAGACCGAGATGAGGATGATCAGTCCGCCGTAGAGGACCAGATCGAGCGTATTGCCACTCCCACCGAACTGGCCCCGGCTGATCTCGGCCGCCGGAATCAGGACGACCGCGCCGAGGAGCGGGCCGATGATCGTGCCGACGCCGCCCAGGATGGCGACGAGGGCGATCAGGACCGACAGCTCCAAGCGCATGGTCGTCTCGGGGTCGATGAAGAGGAGGTACTGGGCGTAGAAAGTGCCGAGTACGGCGGTGAGCGCCGCCGAGATGGCGACCGCGATCAGCTTATAGCGAAGCACGGGCACGCCGAGCGAGCGGGCGGCCTGCTGGTCATTCTTGATCGCCCGGAAATAGTAGCCGAGCTTGGAGCGATTGACCGCAATCGCGACGGTGAACGCGAGCACGGCCAAGCCGAGGACAACGTAGTAGTAGGGCACACGGGAGTCGTTGAACTGGAGATAGGCCCAGGAGTCGGTCGGGCGCCGGTCCGGACCCCGCACGAAAGGGATGGTGATGCCACGGGCACCGCGAACGTACCCCCAGTTACTGAAGAGGACGAGGAGGATCTCGCCGAGGGCGATCGTGGCGATGGCGAAGTAGTGGCCGCCGAGGCGAAAGAAGGGAAAGAAGACGGCGACGGCGAAGATCGCGGCAACGAGGGCGCCAACGGGCATGCCCAGCCAGGGGCTGACGTTCCAGCGATCGAGCATGACGGTCGAGGTGTAGGCGCCGACGCCGAAGAAGGCGGCGTTGCCGAGCGAGATCTGACCGGCAAAGCCTCCGAGGATGTTCCACGCCTGGGCAAGCGCGGCGTAGAGCAGGACGAGGATAGCGATGTTGAGCCAGGAGCCACGCTCGAACAGCAGCGGGAAGACAAGGGCAACCAGCCCAAGCGCGCCCAATAGCAGCCATTGCCAACGGCGGGGAGACTGACCAGGAGCCGTGCTCACGCTTGCCATCTCGCGACGTCAGCTACATGTCTCTTTCCGGACGGTTGCCGCATCGAGCTAAGGGCCTGAAGGGTGTGACGTTCATCCATATCCTGGTCCTCCGGCAAAAGGGCGTCGGACCCGTGAAACGTGAAGATGCCCGCGTACATCGAGACGTGCCGATAGTCTCCAGCGATGTCCCTCGCCGCCAAGCGCTGGAGAAAGTCATGAGCGGCGAAATAGTGCTCGCTTTGGTCCCAGCGATCAGCCAAGGCAGACCGGATCGCCGCACGTTGAGCGCTATCGGCAAAGGCGATGTCGCACACGACCAGGAGGCCTCCCGGCTCCAACCGGTGCCGCAAGAGGTCTTCGATCAGAGATGCCTTCGTATCATCCGGTAGCTCATGCAGCACGTACGAAGCCACGATACCGCCAAAGCGAGGCAGGGCAAGGCGCGGCAGATCCCGAGCGAGATCAGCCTCGATAAACTCACCATTTGGCACCTTTCGCCTGGCTTGCTCAAGCATCTTGGTCGAAAAGTCAATTCCCCAGATTTCGATGTCAGGCCTCATCATCGCGATTTGGCCGGCGAGATTCCCCGTACCGACCCCGAGGTCGAGCACTCGCGTTGCTCCAGACTGCACGATGAGGTCAGCCATCCTGGTGAGCACCATGTCATAGCCCGCGAAGGGGAAGTCATCGGCCCAACTTCCGATCTCGGCATCATAGGTCGTCGCCCAATCATTGAAGTAATCAACTGCCTGGTCAGCTGTCATGCGCTGATGCTCCGTTCTTCGTCTGCTAGAACCGTCCGAAGAGGCCTTGCGGCCGAACGAGGACGACGGCGAGGTAGAAGGCGAAGACGACGGCGTATTTATACGCGGGGGAGAAGCCGAAGAGGGTCGGGCTGACGACTTCGACGAGGCCGACGAGCAGACCGGCGACGAGTGCGCCGGGGACGCTGCCGAACCCGCCAAGGGCGACGGTGATATAGGCGATCAGGGCGAAGACGGCGCCAACGGCGGGATAGATGTAGTAGAAGCTGGCCAGCACCGCGCCAGCGACGCCGACGCAGGCGGCACCCAAGCCCCAACCGAGGGCGAACATACGCTCGCTGTTGATGCCCATCAGGGAGGCGGTGGCGCGATCCTCGGCGACGGCTTGGAGCGCCAGTCCTACCCTGCTCCGATCAATGAAGAAGTAGAGGGCAAGAAAGGCGATGCCGGCCAGCACCGCCGCGGCGATCTGGGGCACGCCGAGGGAGACGCCGACGACCTTGACATTGCCCCCAAAGAGCCCGGCAAGGAACGGATCGTTGACGGATCGGAAGTCCGGGGACCAAAAGAACTGCGCGAGTCCTCGCAATAAGAGCCCGAGCCCGAAGGTGGCAAAGATCTGGGCGAGCATCGGAGCGTCGAGGATACGGGAGATGATGCCCCGGTACGTCAAGACACCGAGGACGAAGAGGAGGACGACGGTGATCGGGAGCGAGACCATCGGATCGAGCCCAACCAGCACGCTCCCCCAGAAGGCCGCGTACATGGCAAGCATCAAAAACTCGCCATGGGCGAAGTTGACGATCTCCATCAAGCCAAAGATCAGCGTCAGCCCGACCGAGATCAGGGCATAGACCATCCCGATCAGGAGACCGCTCGCGATAGCTTGGAGGAGTACGTCGAGGTCCATGGGGCTCCTTCGGAGGCGGAAAGGACGGCAAGGCGGCTAGGCGGGAAGGACGAGATAGCGACGCCATGCTAGATCGGTTGCTGGCGGAGGCGTTTCATGATTCCCCGAATGAGGCGGCCAACCTCGGCGGACTGGTCCAGCAACGGGTCTAGGGCATGGTGATCCAGATAGGCGAGGTGGTTCGCGATGTGGAGGTGTGTCTCAACCTCGCAGAGCGAACCGTGAGCGATGGGGAGGTGATGCAAGAACTCGCGGGACCCCGTGCGGCCCTTCCCCTCGGCGATATTCGCGGGAACCGAAACCACGGCCCGCCGAACCTGATTGGTAAGCCCAAACTGTTCGTCTCGGGGCCAGGACTCAGTCGTTCGATAAACTGCACCAACCAGCTCCACACCCTTCTGCCAGGCAATGAGATCACGGTAGCCTCGATCCCGATCCCTTCTCACCTCGCTCATCCAATTCTTCCCGCCTCACCGTCCTCGCCGCCTGGCCGCCTTACGTCCGCTCCTCCCAGGGCGTGAGCGGGAAGATGGGTTCGGCGACGGCGAAGGTCTCGGGGAAGACGGTGCGGTATTGGCCGTCCTGGACCTGGACGATAATGCCGCGGCCGAGTTCGTTCTGCTGGTTCTCGTCGAAGCGGACGCCGGTCCAGGGCATGATCGTGTCGTTCTCACCAAGATTGGTCTCGACGAGGGCCTGGTGGATTGCCTCGGGCTCGGTCGAGCAGGCCCGGTTGATGGCATCGAGCAGGGTGATCATGCCGGTGAAGCCGCGAGCAGGCACATCGTAGAGGTCTTTGCCGGTGGCCTCGCGGTAGAGATCGTTGACCTGGCCCGCGACCGGTTTGAGCTCGAAGATGTCCGGTGAGAAGGCGGAGCGCGTCGCGATCCCCTCAGCATCGGCGCCAAGGGCCTCAATGAATGCCGGATCCGCGTAGCCGGCGTCCTGAGCGACGATCGCCTTTGGCAGGTAACCAAGCTGACGGGCGGTCTGGATCGTCAGGATCGCGTCGGTCGTGTACGACGACGGGATCAGGGCATCAGCGGCTTGCTGCTGGAGCGACTGGATTTCACTGGTCAGCGCGGTGGCACCGGTGGCATGCCGAACATCGCCGGCAACGTCAATGCCACGACCCTCGGCTTCCGCCGTCAGCGCTTCCGCGCTGTTGACGCCGAAGTCGGTGTCTTCGTAGAGCAGTGAGACCGACTCGATGTTGGCGTCGTAGTCGCTGTTTAGGAACTCGATATAGTCGAAGATGCCGGCCGAGAACGTCCCGTCGTGCGGGGACGTTCGGAAGAACCAGTAGTACCCCTGCTCGGTAAGGTCAGGCGAAGAGGATTCCGCATTCAGGAAGGGAATACCAGCACGCTCGGCGGCGGCGCTGGCGGTCCGGGTCACGGCGCTGTTATAGGCGCCGAAGAGCGCGACGACGTCTTCGTCTTCAATCAGACGTGTGGCCTCGGACTGGCCGACTTCCGCCTGGCCCTGGCTATCGGCGTAGACCAACTCAACCTGGGCTCCACCGAGATTAGGCAAACCGGTTCCGGCGGCCAGGGGCAGCGAGATGTCGGCTTGGTCCTCGTTGACCATTTGGACCGCCAGCTCCAGCGCCGCCCGCTCGTCGTTGCCGACGGTCGCGGCCGTGCCGCTCAACGGCAGGATCACGCCGATCCGCACGACGCCATCTTCCGGCGCTCCAGCGGCATCGTCTGGGCAGACGGCCGGTGCCGGCGTGGCCCCTTGCAAGGCAACGACGCCACGCGGCGCCCCGATCATCGCCAGGAGCGGGATGAGCATTCCAAGGACCGCCAACAGGCTCCATTGCTGAACTTGACGGGATCGCATCACACGTTTCCTCCTTCGTCACAACGTCCGCTCATGCGGACACCAAACCGAAAAACCTCTCCGATGCTTAGACCATCCGGGCCTCCGATACGCGTTAAGAGATGGCGAGACTTGCGACGGGAATATCGGTCACCAGCATGTGACCGGGCGCGTGCGTAAGCATCAAGGGCGGCCGGGCGGCTAAGGCAACCGCCTGGGGCGTGACTCCGCAGGCCCAGAAGACGGGCACGTCGCCCGGCTCGATCACCGGCGGATCGCCCCACTCGGGATGGTCGAGATCGGCAATGCCGAGCGCGGCGGGATCACCAACATGGACGGGGCCGCCGTGGACGGCCGGGTAGCGCTCGGTGACAGCGATCGCGGTCTCCACGAGATGCGCGGGCATCGAACGCATCGTGACGACGAGCGGCCCCGCGAACGGGCCGGCCGGCTCACAGGGGCGAGTCGTCTGATACATGGGCACGTTGCGCCCATGGGCGATATGCCGCACCGGCACGCCCGCCTCCAGGAGGGAGCCTTCGAAGGTAAACGAGCATCCCAGCAGGAAGGCGACCAGGTCGTCCCGCCAGAGGTCCAGCAAGTCATCTCGCTCCTCGACGAGAACACCGTCGCGATAGACGCGATAGCGAGGGATATCAGTGCGGACATCGGCGCCAGGGGCGATGTTGACCGGTTCCGGAGAGCCGGGATCGGTGATATCCAGCAAGGGACACGGTTTGGGATTGCGCTCGCAGAATGTCTGGAAATCGCCGGCCAGATCGCCCGGCAGCACCACCAGGTTGGCTTGGGCATAGTCCGGCGTCAGCGCCGCCGTATGCCCCCGCAAGGCGCCACGCCTGGCAGCGGCGCGGACGACTTGGGGAGTGGCCAGATCCGTATCGGGAGCGACGACCGGCATAGCGACTCCATTCCCAACAGCAGCGTATGCGATGAAGCCAGGACCGTAGCACGGCGGATATTCGCTGTCAATGACATCCGCAAAATCTAACCGCTTGATTCCCCACCCGGCGCGCGGACTGGCGCTGGCTACAGGTCAGCGGGCGGAAATGTCCCACTTTGGGTTGTTCCATGCGCCCTACAAGTAGGGGAATGAGAACATAGGTTCTATTTCTTCATGCTGGACTCTGGCGTAGGGTGGTGAGGAGGCGAGAGCGGACATGAGCCACCGGTCGAATGGGATCCCGGTCGATGGCAAGGGACGTCGAAGGCCGAGGGACCAGAGAGAGGTGAATGGCGAGGTGGCGGACGCTGTCGACACGGCGCTCCGGAGTGCGTCTGAGCCGTGGGCCGGCCCGGACGAGGATCCAGGAGAGCTACCGCGGGGCGCGGCGGCGGAGTTTCGCCGCCGCTTGGAGATGGGTGATTACCAGGAGTTATTAGATCGCAGGCTGAGCGACGTGATCGCCCAGGCGGCACAAGACCGGAGTCTGGTCAGAGAGATCGGGGCACTGCGCTTCGTGCTGGCCCGGCTCCTAGCGGAAGAAGACGACCCGGCGAAGCTAGCGGCGAGTGTGGCGCGGGTGTCGTCGGTCTTGGTCCAGGCGACTCGCGCCCAACGCGCGATCAGCGGCGAAGTCGCGGACGGTCTGACTGAGGCAATGACGCGGATCCTCGCGGAGCTCGATGACTAACCGACAACCCTCACTGAACTCGGGGACCCCTGCCCCTTCTCCCGCACACCGGGAAAGGGGATTGGCCCTTGGGGAGAAATCTCACGACTCCACGTCCATATCATCAAGGCCGAAAGGAGGAAGGATGCGTCGCGAACGAGATGATCCGGCGGCCGCCCTGCGGGCGCAAGTCCGGCATTTTCGGAGCCGGGCTGGGCCAGGTGTCGAGCTCGTTCCGGCCTCTGCCTACGAGGCCGTGACCCGGCAGATGGTGGAGGGTCTGGCTGAAGACTTGGCGGAAATCAAGGGCCGGTTGAACGGGTTGCTCTGGATGATGGCCGGAGCCATCGTCATTGATATCCTGGCGCGCGTCGCTGGCGTAGGCACCTAATCGACTGGTGAGGGACCGGGGAGGTGAGCGGCATTGGCGACGATGAGATCGGGAAGCTGACATGGGACAAGCTCGCACGGGCAGTCACCGCCGAGATCGAGATCTTCGCGCGGATGACGCTGCCGGGAAATGGCCTGCGGTCGTATCAGCTCGGTCCGGCGCGGGCGATTATCGAGAGTGTCGAGGGTAAGCTGGGCCGCCAATTCGCCATCGTCTTCAGTCGCCAGTCTGGCAAGGACGAGGTGCTGGCGCAGATGCTGGCCTATCTCCTCGTCCAGCACCAACACCGGGGCGGCGGCATCGTGCTGGCGGCGCCGACGTTCTTGCCCCAAGCGGCATTGAGCCGGGACAGGTTACTATCACGATTGAACCAGCGGCTGATCGCGGGCGAGATCCGACAGCGGGATGGTTACACCGTCCAAGTCGGGAAGGCGACCGCGCGATTCCTGAGCGCGTCGCCCACGGCGAACGCCCGCGGCCAAACCGCCGATCTGCTCCTCGTCGCCAACGAGGCGCAGGACATCGACCCGGCAATCTGGGACGCCGTCTTCGATCCGATGGCCGCCTCGACGAACGCGACGACCGTATTTTCGGGAACGGTCTGGGATCGCGCCGGGTTGCTGCACCGGCAGATGACCCACCTCGCCGATCTCGAAGCGCGAGACGGCCACCAACGAGTCTGGCGGGTGCCCTGGGGACAGGTCGCGGCTGAGCTCCCCGCCTACGGTGAGCGGGTGCGAGCGCGGATCGCCCAGCTTGGCGTTGACCACCCGTTCGTCCGGACGGAGTACTGCCTGGAGCCGCTGGACGGCGAAGGCGGCCTCTTCCCGCCGCACCGCCTCGCCCAAATGCAAGGGACGCATCCGCGCCAGCACCGGGCGAAGCCGGGACGGCGCTACGCGTTGCTGCTCGATGTCGCGGGCGAAGAAGAAGGCGCTTCCGGCCTGGCGGCATTCAACGACGATGGTCGCCGTGACAGCACCGCGCTGACGGTGGTCGAGGTGACGGAGACGGCAAGAGGGGAAGACGGCGAGACGGCAAGGGGAGAGAACGGCATGTCTACTCCTGGCCGTCTTCCCGTCTCGCCGTCTAGCCGTCTTCCCACCTATAGGGTGGTGGATCGGATGGCATGGACGGGGATGCGGCATACGGCGCTGCATACCCAACTGATCGATCTGGCGCGGAACGTCTGGCGGGCGAACGTGATCGTCGTCGATGCGACGGGCATCGGCGCGGGACTGGCGAGCTTCCTGACCGCGGAGCTGGCACGATCACGGATTCGCGTGCTGCCGTTCGTCTTCACGGCGTCGAGCAAGAGCATGCTCGGCTGGGACTTCATCGGGCTGATCGACGCCGGACGCTTCAAGGAGTACGTGGACGACGGCGACGCGCTGACCCGTCAATATCAAGCACAGCTGGCCGCGACTACCTACGAGACCGTCGCCGGGCCAGGCCACCGGTTGCGCTGGTCGGTTCCGGCCGGGCGCGGTCACGACGACCTGATGATCAGCGCCGCGCTCGCGGCCACGCTGGACACGTTCGACTGGCGCCCCCGCCGGGCGATCGGCAGCGGGGCGGAGTGAGCTCAGCAACGCAATCCCAAGTCAAGTAGGGGAGGACTTCGTGTCCTCCCGCAGGCCAGGCATCCGCATATGCCCCGGTCCGACACAAGGTCTAACCCTACACGGGTGACGGGTCGCGAGACCCTTTCCCGGCAACTGAGAGGCGGCTTTCACGGCTGTTTACGTCGGTGTCCATCACGGCGATTTAGCGAGAGATTGAACGAGAATGGAGGCGGAGAGTTATGGAAGAGAACGAACAAACGGTAACAGGACAAACCCCCGAGGAAAATGCGACGACCGCGGACGACATCGCGGCGGTTCGGGAGGTCGTGCTGCGGGCGCATCCGGATGCGGTGCCGGAACTGATCGCCGGGACGACGGTTGCCGAGCTGCTAGCGAGCGTGGAACCGGCCCGGGACGCCTATGCCCGCGTGGTGGCATCGGCGTCAACCGGCACCCCGCCTGATCACGACCAGCCAATCGCGCCAAGCGTCCCGGCGGGCGACGCACCGGCGTTCTTGGTCGATCCCGACCACCTCCCACCGGTCGAGAAGATCCGGCGCGGGTTGGCGCGGCGGACCTGAGTCGAAAGGCGAAAGACGATAGTCGGAAGACGAAAGATCATCGTGCCGGGCGGCCTCCACTCTCCTCGACTTCCGACTTCCGACTCCCGACTAGCGACTGAAAGGAGCCATCGAGATGGCGATGACGAAAGCCGAGGCGGCGAAGCTGACGCAAGACATGATGCTGCGAGGGGTGACCGAGACGATTGTCAAAGAGTCGAGGCTATTGCAGTTGCTGCCGTTCATGGACGTGACCGGCACCGCGGTCACCTATAACCGCGAGGCCAGCATGCCCGCGGTCACGTTCTACGATGTTGGCGATACCTGGACCG
>DASYWB010000002.1:0-2703 GCA_035936495.1 Thermomicrobiales bacterium | reverse complement strand
CTCAACGCCTCGGGATTAGATATCCTTGGGGAACGTGACCTCGATCTCGTATTGCAGCGGGTCGTGGACGAGGCCAAGGCACTGATTGGCACGCGTTATGGGGCGCTCTCGGTGGTCGGTCTAGACGGTGATATCGAGCAGTTCTTGACGTCCAGCATCGATGGCACGCGACGCGCGATGATCGGGGCTCCCCCTCGTGGCCGCGGCTTGCTGGGCGTGCCGCTTCGGCAAGGAGATCGACTTATCCTCGACAATCTGACGGACGACTCGCGCTCAGTCGGCTTTCCGGAATATCACCCGCCGATGCGGTCACTCCTGGCCGTGCCCGTCGAGACCAAGAGCGGCATCATCGGCAACCTTTATCTCAGTGAGCGGTTGGACGGTGCCCCATTTACCAGGGCCAACGCTGAGACGCTAGAACGCATTGCCACTCAAGCCGCGCTGGCGATTGAGAACGCGCGGCTCCATCGGGAAATCCACGGTGAAGCGATCGCCGAAGAACGCGGGCGCATCGCCCATGAGATGCACGACACGATTGCACAGGTCCTCGGCTACGTAAACACGAAGGCTCAGGCCGTGGAAACCTTGCTGGCCGCGGGTGAACAGGAGCGTGCGGCCGAGCACCTGGCTCAGCTGGCTGAGGCCGCCAGGGAAGCTTATGCCGATGTCCGCGAGAACGTGCTGGGCTTGCGCGCGTCGTCCGGTACCGAGCGTGACTTCCGTGGCGCATTGCGGGCCTACCTGGGACGATGGCAGGAGATGAGCGGCGTCACGGTTCAATTCGACGCTGATCTGAAGGCGATTCAGAACCTATCGATGGAACCGGCGGTCGAGCTGCAGTTGCTCCGGATCATCCAAGAAGCGCTTACGAACGTCCGGAAGCACGCGCGGACCGACACCGTCTCGCTTCGGTTTAGCGAGGCGAACGGGTGGATTGAGGCGGTAGTCGAGGATGAGGGACGTGGCTTTTCCGCGGCGGAGAGCGGGGCGGTTGGTGTACCCCGATTCGGACTTGCCACCATGCGCGAGCGGGCGGAAGCGGTCGGAGGAGAGTTGACCGTGTCACCGAGGCCCGGCGGTGGAACGATAGTCCGGGCGCGTGTCCCAGTTCGCCATAGAGCGATGCGTGGGGAGTGAGCCATGAGGGTACTGATCGCTGACGACCACGCGCTGTTTCGTGACGGACTTCGGAGCCTACTCGAAGCGCGCGGCATCGAAGTCGTCGCCGAGGCACGAACGGGCCGCGAGGCGGTCGATTTGGCAAAGGTCCATTGCCCCGACGTCGTGTTGATGGATCTCCAGATGCCCGAGATGAACGATCTGGAGGCGACCCGGCTGCTCAGTGCGTCGGGCCTTGAGACGCGCATCGTGGTCTTGACCGCGTCGGACAGTGACGCCGATCTCTTCGAGGCGATTAAATCGGGAGCGCATGGCTTCCTTCCCAAAGACCTCGAAGCTGATCGGTTTTTCGACTTGATCGATGGCGTGACGCGAGGGGAGCCCGCCCTGACCCCGGGACTCGCGCGGAAAGTGCTGGGCGAATTTGCGCAGCCAGCGGCAAATCCGCCCGTCCCGGCGGCGGGCAGCGATGTCTTAACCCGGCGAGAGCAAGAGGTGTTGGAACTCCTCGTCACAGGCGTGACGTCGAACCGGGAGTTGGCCGACAAACTGTCGGTCAGCGAGAACACCATCAAGTACCACCTCCGCAACATCCTGGATAAGCTCCATCTGCAGAACCGCGCCCAAGTCATCGCGTACGCCGTTCGGCATGGCCTCGTATCGCCATCAGACACGGCCCCCTCCTAGGCGTTTCCTACCTGAAAGGACGGGAGACGCCGCTCCTCCTACCCCAACCGAGAGGTTGAGAAACCACCCCGCCGGTCGTGGTGGTGGCTTCGCCGTGTCCGTAATCTAAGAGGCACGGAACTGGTGTGACGAACGGAGGAAGACGATGGAATACGAACGGTCCTTGCCGGAGCAGCGAAGCTCGCTCCTGCCCGATCCGCCGCTCGCCAGAGAGTTCTTCGGAAGTGCCCGGTTCGCGTGGGTCTGGCTTGTCCTA
Source organism: Thermomicrobiales bacterium (assembly GCA_035936495.1). Classification (GTDB taxonomy): domain Bacteria; phylum Chloroflexota; class Chloroflexia; order Thermomicrobiales; family UBA6265; genus DASYWB01. Next base: position 641 of record DASYWB010000002.1, on the reverse strand, counting down.
CGGGCCTATCTGGGCTGGCAATGGTTGGAGGCCGGTCGGAACAAGATTGCAGACGACGCCTGGATGGATGGCGGCGTGGCGCTAAAGGGCTTCTGGGAACGGGTTGTTGAGGTGCCCGAGCAAGGACGCCCCACCATTACCTATGGGTGGTATCGCGAGTTTCTCACGTACATGTTGGATCAGGGCTGGTACGCGTGGTTCGCCAAAGTCGTCGCGGTGAGCGAGGTCCTCATCGGTATCGCACTGATCCTCGGGCTGTTCACCGGAATCGCGGCGTTCGGCGGCAGTTTCCTGAACTTCAACTTCATGCTGGCGGGGACGGCCTCGATGAACCCGGTTCTCTTCACCCTGGCCGTGCTGCTGATGCTGGCCTGGAAGTCCGCCGGCTGGATCGGGCTCGACCGGTGGGTCCTGCCGTTCGCGGGTACGCCCTGGTCACGTGGATACGTCTTCGGCCGGGCCAACTCGCGGCGTGAGCCGATTACCCGGCTGACGTAGGGGAGAGGTCCAAACGATGTAGACGACGTCAGGAGCGTTACCAAGCACCTTTCGATGGCACGCAGAAGATGGAGGAGATCGACATGGCAACAGGAAACGACGTAACGCGGCGTGGATTCATGCGGCTGATGGGCGTGAGCGGA
>DASYWB010000001.1:0-2464 GCA_035936495.1 Thermomicrobiales bacterium | reverse complement strand
TCGACCAAATCTGGTCGCTCGTGGACGACCTGATCGAAGCGCATGGGGAGTGGCTGCCCGCGTACGCGTGAGGGGGCAGGGGGCTGTCAACGCTCGGCTACGGCGTCGTTCGCTCACCCCCTGGGAGGATGTGTTGGAGGTAGGTATGCGCGAAGCGGGCGGAGGGCGAGCCGGTCGACTGAGCCGGGGCCTGGTCAGAAAAGCGGCATCTCTGGCTCCGCTCGCCGTCCTCTTCGGGCTGGGCCTCCTCCTCATCAGCACCTCAGTGGTCCAGCAAGACGATGCTTGCCCCGTTCCCCGTGGAGCAGCCATCGTGCTCGATCCTGGCCACGGCGGCGAGGATCCTGGGGCGCTCAACGCCGGTCTGGTCGAGGCCGAACTGACGCTCGCGATCGCCCGGCGGACGGCCGACCTGCTCAGGGGCAACGGCCTTTCGGTCGCCTTGACGCGCGATGACATGGAATCGACGCTCGGCAACTCGGAGCGCGGCCGGATCGCCAACGCCTGCGACGCCTCGGTCTTCGTTTCGATCCATCTCAACAGCTTTGATGACCCGAGCGTGAACTACGTCAAGACGTTCTGGGCCATCGAGGAGAAAGACCTGGCCTTCGCTCAAGTGATGCAATCGGCGCAGGCCGCCGCGCTCCAGCCGGGAACCAACCTCAGTGATGGCGGCATGGATGTATTCGAATCCGGCGCGTTGTTGACGGCCGGCATGCCGTCGGCACTCACGGAATCGGTTTTCCTGTCTAATCCAGAAGAAGCGCGCCGCCTCGCCGACCCGGCCGGAGCCCGGCTCGAGCAGATCGCGCGAGCCATTGCCAGCGGTATCGTGATGTGGTTGGATATAGCCTCCATCGTTCGTGACCTCTAGCAACGCAAAAGGATTCGTGACGCCGCGCGAGTTGGGATGGCAGCCGATGCTGGGTATCTACAGATAAGGAGTCCAGCGCGGTTGTCGCGCGGCTTGCCGATACTGATACCGCTGGGGGCGGGATCGTACGGTATACGTCCATTCGCCACCGACGCCGGTTCAGGCATGACCGGCCATTTGACGCCTTCTATGAGCCGCGGACGCAACGAGGGAGAAGACGCGACATGCAGACGGTGACGCGGGCGGCGGCGGATCAGCACCAGACGAGCGTGGTGCGGCCGGCGGACTTCGACGCGTTTTGGGACGCGATCACGAGCGAGGCGGACGTGATCCCGCTGAATAGCAGCATCGAGCGGGCGCCGTTGCGCTCGACGCCGGAGGTCGATGTCTACGAGATCGGCTACGACAGATTGGATGGGGTCCGCATCGCGGGCTGGTATTGCGTGCCAACGGAGAAGACCGCGCCGCCGCCATACCCTGGCCTGCTGATCGTGCCGGGCTATATCTCCGAGCCGACGCTGCCCAAATCGTGGGCCAAGACGGGGTACGCGGCGGTTGGCGTGGCGCCACGCGGCAAGCTCCGCTCGAACCGCCAGTTCAACCCCGGCTATCCGAACCTGCTGGTCCACAACATCGTCGACCGCCACACCTATAGCTATCGCGGCTTCTACATCGACGCCTACCGCGCGGTCGACTTCCTACTGACCCGGCCCGAGGTCGATCCGGCGCGGATCGGCGTCCACGGCAGCAGCCAGGGCGGCGCCCTGACCGTCATCACCGCCGCGCTCCATCATGACGTGATCGCTTGCGGGGCCGCCGGCGCACCCTATCTCTGCGGCTTTCTCGATTCGGCGGGGCTGACCCATTCCTATCCCTATGAGGAGATCAACGAGTATCTCCGGCTCTACCCGGAGCGCGAGCCACACGTCCGGGCAACGCTCAACTACTTCGATGGGATCAATTTCGCGCCCCAGATCCGCTGCCCGATGCTCATCTACATGGGGCTCGCCGACGATGTCTGCCCACCCGAGACCGGCTACGATCTCGCCGAGGCCCTCACCTGCCCAACCGAGATCCACGCCTACCCCCGCTGCGCCCACGATGCCGGTGCCTATTGGGAAATGCCAAAGGTCGAAGCGTTTTTGGCAAAACACCTCCGCCCAACCACGGCGAAGAAAGAAAGCTGATAGCTCGTACGAGGACCAACCGCATGACCGACACCTTGGCACCAAAGCCCGACGACTTCGACGCCTATTGGGAGCGCCTCGACGAAGAGCTGGCACGCTATCCGGCCGCGCCGGAGACCACGGCGATCCCGCTCCGCTCGACCGCGTTCGCGACCACCTATGAGGTCCGGCTGACGAGCGTTGGGCCGTACCGCATCTTCGGCTGGCTGAGCGTGCCGCACGGCGACGGGCCCTTTCCGGGGCTGCTCCACACGCCTCGCTACGGCAGTGTCATCACCCCGCCCCACTACGATGAGCGCGAGCGCTACGTCGTCTTCTCCGTCGTCCACCGAGGCCAGCGCCGCGCCGATCAGCCCTTCGCCGCGGCCTATCCGGGACTGCTCACGCTGGGGATCGAGGACCG